>JAOUIA010000028.1 GCA_029884335.1 Betaproteobacteria bacterium | reverse complement strand
CCAGTCGGTAAGCGGCCCGAGGCGCGAGCCGCGACCGCCGGCGAGGATCATCGCGACGGTGGCGCGCGCGAGGCGCGATCCCGCCGGGCCGGCCACCTCGCTCGGGTACGGGCATTCCGGGAAGTGCGGGCAGACGTTGACGCTCATGGGAAAGTCCTCGGTTGCGATGGGTCACTGCCGCCGGAATCGCACCATGGCGTGACTATAATGGCCGTGTGACGACAGCGGGGTCGACGAGCGACGCGTTGGCGCGCCTCAACGCCGGCCGGTCGCACGAGCCGCACGCCTGGCTCGGCCCGCGCGCCGAGGGCGCCGGTTGGGCCTATCGCGCCTTGCTGCCCGGCGTTGCGCATGCCTGGCTCGCGGTGGGCGGCGACTGGGCGCCGATGGCGCGCATCGAGGGGACGGCGCTGTTTCGCTGGCAGGGGCGCAGCGAACCCCGCCGGCCGGGGCGGCTGCGCGTCGAGGAAGGCAGCCGCGTCCGCGAGTTCGACGATCCGTATGCGTTCGCGCCGTCGATCACGCCGTTCGACCTGCACCTGTTCAACGCCGGCCGCCTGCTCGAGGCGTGGCGCACGCTGGGCGCGATGCCGATGCAGCGCGACGGCGTGGCGGGCGTGCGCTTCGCCGTGTGGGCCCCGAACGCGGAGCGCGTCTCCGTCGTCGGCGACTTCAACGGCTGGGACGGGCGCTGGCATCCGCTGAGCGTGCACGGCGCCAGCGGCGTCTGGGAGCTGTTCGTGCCCGGCGTGGGCGTGGGCGCGCTCTACAAGTTCGAGCTGCGGCACCGCGACAGCGGCGTGGTCTTCGCCAAGACCGACCCCTACGGGCGCGCGTTCGAGCTGCGCCCCGGCACCGCCGCCCGCGTCGCGCCGCTGCCCTCGCACCGCTGGACCGACGCGGAATGGCTCGCTCGGCGTTCGGGCACGGCGTGGCTCGAGCGGCCGATGAATATCTACGAGGTGCATCCGGGCTCGTGGATGCGCCATCACGACGGCCGCTTCTACCACTGGCGCGAGCTTGCGGCGCGGCTGCCGGGCTACGTCGCGGAGCTGGGTTGCACGCACGTCGAGCTGATGCCCGTCACCGAGCACCCGCTCGACGAGTCGTGGGGCTACCAGACCACCGGCTACTTCGCCCCGACCTCGCGCTTCGGCGACGCCGACGACCTCGCCGCGTTCGTCGATGCCTGCCACGCGCAGGGGCTGGGCGTGATCCTCGACTGGGTGCCGGGGCACTTCCCGGGCGACGCCTTCGCGCTCGCGCACTTCGACGGCACGGCGCTCTACGAGCACGCCGACCCGCGCAGCGGGCGGCATCCGGACTGGGGCACGCACGTCTTCAACTACGGCCGTCCCGAGGTCCGCGGCTTCCTGCTCGCGAGCGCGCACTTCTGGCTGGACACGCTCCACTTCGACGGGCTGCGCGTCGACGCGGTGGCCTCGATGCTCTACCTCGACTACTCGCGCGCCGCGGGGGAGTGGCTGCCGAACCGCTTCGGAGGCCGCGAGAACCTCGAAGCGATCGACTTCCTGCGCGAGCTCAACGTCATGGTCCACCAGCGGTTCCCGGGCGCCGTCACCATCGCCGAGGAGTCCACGGCGTGGCCGCAGGTCTCGCGCCCGGTCGAGGGCGGCGGGCTCGGTTTCTCGATGAAGTGGAACATGGGCTGGATGCACGACACGCTCGCCTACTTCCAGCGCGATCCGGTGCACCGCCGGCATCATCACCGCGAGCTCACCTTCGGCCAGCTGTATGCGTACACCGAGAACTTCGTGCTGCCGCTCTCGCACGACGAGGTGGTCCACGGCAAGGGCTCGCTGATCGGCAAGATGCCCGGGGACGACTGGCAGAAGTTCGCCAACCTGCGCCTCATGTTCTGCTGGCAGATGACGGCGCCGGGCCGCAAGCTCAACTTCATGGGCAACGAGTTCGCGCACGGCCCGGAGTGGAGCGAGGCGCACGAGCTCGACTGGCATCTTGCGGGCCGCGCGCCGCACGCCGGCGTCGCGCGCCTGTTCCGCGACCTCGCGCGCCTCTACCGCGACACGCCGGCGCTGCACCAGCTCGACTTCGACGCCGCCGGCTTCGCGTGGATCGAGCCCGACGACGCGGCCAATTCCGTGCTCTCGTTCGTGCGCCGCGCGCGCGACGGCTCCGAGGTCGTGGTGGTGCTCAACTTCATGCCGGTGATGCATGCCGGCTACCGGCTCGGGGTTCCCGCGCCGGGTCCCTACGCCGAGCGCATCAACACGGACTCGCGCCACTACGGCGGCAGCGATGCCGGCAATCGCGGCGACGTGATCGCCGAGCCGATCCCGGCGCAGCGCCAGCCGGCGTCGCTCGTGCTCGTCCTGCCGCCGTTGGCGGGACTGGTGCTCGTGCACGCTTGACGACCTGACGCCGCGCATGGCCCGCGGCGACGCGCCGCGGCGCGCGACGCCACTCGTGTCATCCTCGCCCCTCCAGGCGGCTGACGAATTGACGCAACTCAAGCACGGCGGGCGTCCGCCAGCGCGATGGCAGCGGCGCCGCGCAGTCCCAGCGCCTCGTCGCGCACCAGCCACACGGGCATTCCCCGCATGAGCGCCGCGTGCGCGCCCTTCGCGTTGAAAGCCGCGCGGAACGTGCCGTCGGCCATGCGGCCGGCGAGCTTCGCCGCAATGCCCCCGGCCACGAACACGCCGCCGGTTGCGAGGCACGACAGCGCGTGGTCTCCCGCGACGGCGCCGAGGATCGCGCAGAAGAGGCGCAGCGCGCGCTGCGCGGCAGGATCGCCGGCGTCGGCGCGCCGCACCACCGCCACGGCGCCCTCCGCAGCCACCTCCGGCGGGACCGCCACGCCGTCGCGCGCGCAGCAGAAGGCGTGCAGTCGCACGATGCCGCTGCCGGAGACCAGGTGCTCGGCGGTGACACGCTCGAGGTCCCGGCGGCAATACGCAAGTAATGCGGACTGCTCGTCGTCGAGCGGCGCGAACGCGACGTGCCCGCCCTCCCCGGCCACGATGCGCGTGCCTTGCGCGCCGCGGATCGCATACGCCACGCCGAGTCCCGTGCCCGCGCCGATCACCAGCCGCGTGGCGTCCGGATCGGCCACGCCCGGTTGCAGCACGACCAGGTCCTGCGCCGCGACGCGATCGATCCCGGCGGCGGCGGCCTGGAAGTCGTTGACCAGCGCGAGGTGCGGCAGGTCGAAGCGCGATGCCAGCGCATCCGCGTCCACCGCCCAGGCGCCGTTGGTGAGCCGCGCGCTGCGACCGTCGATCGGTCCCGCCCAGGCCAGGCAGGCATGCGCGGGCAGTGGCGCGGGAGCGTGGCTCAGGAACTCGGCAAGCGCATCGGCCACGCTCGCGAAGTCGCGGACCCTCAGCACGCGCTGCAGGTCGAAGACAATGCGTCCGTCGACCTCGCGCGCGATCGCCAGGCGCGCGTTCGTGCCGCCGATGTCGCCGGCCAGCACGCGATGCGCTACGTTCGATTCGACGGTCATGGCCGGAACGGCGGATGATAGCCTGCCGGCTCCGGCACTTCCGTGCGCACGCGTCCCATGCCGCTTCGCGTTCTCGTCGCCGCCTCCGAGTGCGCCCCCCTGGTGAAGGTCGGGGGGCTCGGGGACGTGATCGGCTCCCTGCCCTCCGCGCTGCGGCGCGAGGGTGTGGATGCGAGGGTGCTGCTGCCCGGGTATCCGGCGGTGATCGACTCGCTGGGCGCGGACCCCGCCGCGGTGAGGGTGCCGCCCTGCGCAGGACTGCCCGAGGCGCGCGTGCTCGCGGGCGAGGGCCCCGCGGGCGTTCCGCTGTACGCGGTCGATTGCCCCTCGCTCTACGCGCGCCCGGGCACGCCCTACCAGGACGCGCGCGGCACGGAGTGGCCGGACAATCCGCTGCGCTTCGCCCTGCTCGCGCACGTGGCGGCCCTGTTCGGACGCGACGGCGCCCCGCACGGCTGGACCTGCGACCTGGTGCATGCGAACGACTGGCAGGTGGGGCTCGCGCCAGCCTACCTCGCGCTCGGCCCGGCGCCGCGCGCGGCCACACTTTTCACGATCCACAACCTCGCATTCCAGGGCCTGTGCGAGGCGAGCTGGATGCCCGCGGTCGGGCTGCCGGCGCAGGCGTGGTCGATGCACGGCGTCGAGTATCACGGCCGGCTCTCGTTCATGAAGGCCGGGCTCTACTACGCGGACGCGATCAGCACGGTGAGCCCGACTTACGCGCGCGAGATCACGTCCGCGCCGCTGGGCATGGGCTTCGAGGGCCTGCTCGCCGCGCGCGCGCCGGATCTCCACGGCATCCTCAACGGCATCGACGACGAGGCCTGGGACCCGCGCACGGATCCCCTGATCGTCGCGCACTACGAGCCCGCCACGCTGCTGCGCAAGGTGCGCAACCGCATGGCGCTGTCGAAGCGCGTGGGCCTGGTGCCGCGCGACGACGTGCCGCTGTTCGGGCTGGTGAGCCGCTTCTCGCCGCAGAAGGGCATCGACCTCGTGCTGGCGATCGCGGATGCCCTGGTCGCGCTGCCCGCGCAGCTGGTGCTGATCGGCACGGGCGATCGCGAGCTCGAAGCGCGCGCGCTCGAGTGCGCCGCGAGGCATCCCGGGCAGGTCGGCGCGTTCGTCGGCTTCGACGAAGGACTCGCGCACCTGCTCGAGGCGAGCGCCGATTGCTTCCTGATGCCTTCGCGCTTCGAGCCCTGCGGCATGAACCAGATGTACAGCCAGCGCTACGGCACGCCGCCGATCGTGCACGGCACCGGCGGCCTCGTCGACTCGGTCACCGACGTCGACGACGCGACGCTGGCCAACGGCACCGGGTGGATCTTCCGGCCCGCGAGCGCAGCCGCGCTGCTGGACGCCGTCCGCAAGGCCGCGCAGCTGTGGCACAACCGCCGCGCGTGGCGGCGCGTCCAGCGCAACGGCATGGCGCGCGACTTCAGCTGGCGGGCGTCGGCGCGGCAGTACGCCAGGCTCTATGCGCGATTGGCGGAGCGGACCTAGTGCTGCGCGACCTGCAACTCGCGAAACGTACCGTCACGGGCACAACACACCGTCGTCCCCGCGAAGCCTGCCCCCGAGGACCGCAGTCGGGGGGCGGGGACCCCGTGTCTCTCGACGACACTGGATTCCCGCCTGCGCGGGAATGACGCCGAGATGGAGTGCATGTCTGGAGACACATCGTCGTCCCCGCGAAGCCTGCCCCCGAGGACCGCAGTCGGGGGGCGGGGACCCAGTGTCTCTCGACGACACTGGATTCCCGCCTGCGCGGGAATGACGCCGAGATTGAATGAATGCGTCGAGCTACGTAAGTCCGTCAATCAGCGCCGTTGGCTGACAGGCGCAACGTCCCGGTCATGCCCAGAGCATCAGCCCCAGCTCGAACGGGTGCGTGAGCGACGGGTGCGAGGGGTACGCGCGGATGCGGCACTCGAGCTTGCCGCAGTGCTCGGGGGCGAGGTCGAGCGCGTAGCGCTGCCGCCCGTCCTCCGCCACGCCCTGTGCGGCGAAGCGGATGCGCTGCGCGTTCCCGTCCTCTTCTCCGCCTCGCTGCTGCAGCACCAGCTCCACGGCCAGGTCCTCCGGCGCGAGGCCGTTCAGCGCCACGAGGGCCTCGAAGCGCGCGCGCTGGCCGAAGCTGATGCGCGTGGCCGGCTCGCCGGCGTACCCGATCGCCACGCCCGGCCACGCCGCGCGCACGCGCGCCTTCCACTGCGCGACGTCGTGCGCGGCGCGGCAATCATTCGCGTGGAACTCGCGGCCGCGCCGTGCCGCCGGCGCGTAGTAGCCGGCGACGTACTCGTTCAGCATGCGCGCCGAGTTGAACTGCGGCAGGATGGTGGCCACCGCGCGCTTCGCCATGGCCACCCAGCGGGGCGAATAGGCGAGGCCGTCGCGGTCGTAGTACATCGGCACCACCTGGTCCTGCAGGATCTCGTAGAGCGTGCGCGCCTCGTCGGCGTCGCGGGCGGCGGCATCCGCGCGCTGCGAAGCGGGCTTGATCGCCCACCCGTTGGTGCCGTCGTAGCCCTCGTCCCACCAGCCGTCGAGCACGGAAAGGTTGAGCCCGCCGTTCATCGCGGCCTTCATGCCCGACGTCCCCGAGGCCTCGAGCGGGTAGATCGGGTTGTTGAGCCAGACGTCGACGCCGGCGAGCAGCCGCCGCGCGAGCCGCAGGTCGTAGCCCTCGACGAACAGCAGGTGGCCGGTGAAGTTCCGGTCCTTCGCAACTCGCATGATCTGCCGGATCATGTCCTGCCCGGGCTCGTCGGCGGGATGCGCCTTGCCGGCGAAGATGAACAGCACCGGACGCTCGGGATTGCAGGCGATCTCGCGCAGCTCGTCGAGGTTGGAGAACAGCAGCGTGGAGCGCTTGTAGGTCGCGAACCGCCGGCCGAACCCGATGGTCAGCACCTTCGGGTTCTTCGGGTCGGCGAGGCGGAACAGGCGGTCGAGGTGCGACTCGCTGCCCCGGTTGCGCAGGAGCTGCGCGGTCACGCGCTCGCGCACGAGCTTCAGCATCTGCGCCTTGAGGTACTCGCGCATGCTCCAGAACATCGCGTCCGGGATGCGCTCGACGCCGGTCCAGTAGTCGCGGTCGCACAGGCGCTGCGACCAGTCCACGCCGAGGAAGCGGTCGAAGATGTCGTGCCACTCCGGGGCGAGGAACGTGAGCACGTGCACGCCGTTGGTGACGTGGCCGATCGGGTTCTCGTGCGGCTGCACCTGCGGCCAGAGGTCGGCCAGCATGCGGTCGGAGACGCCCTCGTGGATGGCCGACACTGCGTTGTGGTGCCGCGAGCCGCGGATCGCGAGGGCCGTCATGTTGAAGTCGGGGCTTTGCGGCGTGTGCCCGAGCGCGAGCAGCGCGGGCGCCTCGACGCCGGTGGCGGCGCACCAGTGCGCGAAGTACTCGGCCACCATGTCCTGCGCGAAGTGATCGTGCCCGGCCGGGACCGCCGTGTGCGTGGTGAACACCGTGTTCACCGCGACGGCCTCCAGCGCCGTGGCGAAGTCGCGCCCCTGCCCCACCAGCTCGCGCACGCGCTCGAGCACGAGGAACGCCGCGTGGCCCTCGTTGATGTGCCACGCCGTCGGCGCGTAGCCGAGCGCCGCGAGAGCGCGCACGCCCCCGACGCCCAGGACGATCTCCTGCTCGATGCGCGTACGGCGGTCGCCGCCGTAGAGCCGGTGCGCGATCGCACGGTCGGCCTCGCTGTTCGGCGGCACGTCGGTGTCGAGGAGCAGCAGCGCGACGTGGCCGACGCGCGCGCGCCACACCTTCACCACGAGCTCGCGGCCGGGCAGCTCGACCTTGAGGTGCACTTCGCGGCCCTGCGCGTCGAGCGCGGGGCGCACCGGCAGCGACTCGAACTCGGAGTCGTGGTAGGTCGCGTGCTGGTTGCCCTCGTGGTCGATCGACTGGTAGAAGTAGCCCTGCCGGTAGAGCAGCCCGACGCCGACGAACGGCAGCCGCGCGTCGCTCGCCGCCTTGCAGTGGTCGCCGGCGAGGATGCCGAGGCCGCCCGAGTAGATCGGCAGGCTCTCGTGGAAGCCGAACTCCGCGCAGAAGTACGCGACGAGATCGTCGCGGGCGAGCCCGCCGCCGTTGCCGCGCCGCGTCGCCTGCCCGAGGTAGGTGTCGTAGGCGGACAGCACGCGGCTGTAGTTCGTGAGGAACACCGGGTCGTCGGCCGCGGCGACGAGCCGCTGCTCGTCCACCTGGCGCAGCAGCGCCTTGGGGGAGTGGCCCACCGCGCGCCAGAGGTCGAGGTCGAGGCGCGCGAAGAGGTTGCGGGTGGGGCGGTCCCACGCGTACCAGAGGTCGTCGGCGAGGTCCGCGAGACGCGCGAGGCGCGGCGGCAGCGACGGCGTGACTTCGAGCGTGAAACGGGTTCCTGGCGTCGTCATCGGGCGTTGCGGTCCGGCCACGCGATGCCGCGATTATAGGCACGCCGCGTGCACGCCCCCCCTGACCGGCCGTGCGGGTCGTCGTCGCTGCATCGTGCTTGCCGAATCGGCATGCGGCGCGGGCCTGCGACCGCGATCGCTTTCCCGCCGGATCGGAGAGCGCGCCGGGGAAGCGGGGCCCGCCGGTCGGCCCGATGGGTCGTCGTTGCAGTCTCGACGTCCCGCGGACCCGGGGTTATAATGATGTTTCTGGTAATGTGGAATTGTTGGCACGGGCTCGCGAAGCCCTGCCGCTGTCCACCCCAGGATTCAAGCTCCCCATGGCGAGCGCATCCGCAACCGTCGCCGCGGCCTCCGCCGCCCCGCTGGGCCGCTTCGAGCGCTACCTCTCCTTGTGGGTCGCGCTGTGCATCGCGGCAGGGATCGCGCTCGGCCAGGCGTTCCCCGCAATGGCGCGCGCCGTTGCGAGGCTCGAAGTCGCGAACGTCAACCTGCCGGTCGGCGCGCTGATCTGGGTGATGATCGTCCCGATGCTGATGAAGGTGGACTTCGCAGCATTGGGCGAGGTGCGCCGCCACCTGCGCGGCATCGGCGTGACGCTGTTCGTCAACTGGCTGGTGAAGCCGTTCTCGATGGCCTTCCTCGCCTGGCTGTTCCTGCGCGTGCTGTTCGCGCCGCTGCTGCCTGCAGCGGAACTCGACGGCTACGTCGCGGGGCTGATCCTGCTCGCCGCGGCGCCGTGCACGGCGATGGTCTTCGTCTGGAGCCGCCTCACGGGCGGCGACCCGCTGTTCACGCTCTCGCAGGTCGCGCTCAACGACACGATCATGGTGTTCGCGTTCGCGCCGATCGTCGGCCTGCTGCTCGGCATCTCCAGCATCGTCGTGCCGTGGGAGACGCTCCTCATCTCGGTCGTCCTGTACATCGTGATCCCGGTGCTGATCGCGCAGGCGCTGCGCTACGCTCTGCTCGCGCGCGGGCGCGACGCGTTCGACCGCGCGATGCAGCGCGTGGGGCCGTGGTCCACCGGCGCGCTGCTGGCAACGCTGGTGCTGCTGTTCGCGTTCCAGGGCTCGGCGATCCTCGACCAGCCGCTCGTCATCGCGCTGCTCGCCGTCCCGATCCTCGTCCAGGTCCTCTTCAACGCGACGCTCGCCTACTGGCTCAATCGCAGGCTCGGGGAGCGCCACGACGTGGCGTGCCCGTCGGCCCTCATCGGCGCGAGCAACTTCTTCGAGCTCGCGGTCGCCGCCGCGATCAGCCTGTTCGGCATCGGGTCCGGCGCCGCGCTGGCGACCGTGGTCGGCGTCCTCATCGAAGTGCCGGTGATGCTGCTGGTCGTCCGCGTCGTGAACGCGACGCGCGACTGGTACGATGCCGGCCATGCCCGCGCCTGAACGGCCCGCGCCGGCGCTCTTCGGCTTCATCGGGCGCTCCGGCGCCGGCAAGACCACGCTGATCCTCGACGTGATCGCGCAACTGCGCGGCGAGGGTTGCGTCGTCTCGGCGATCAAGCGCGCCCACGACGGCCTGGACCTCGACCGCCCGGGCAAGGACTCCTGGCGGATGCGCGAGGCCGGCTGCCGCGAGGTGATCATCGCCGGCGACCGCCGCTTCGCGCTGCTGCACGAGTACCGCGACGCCCCCGAGCCCGATCCGCTGGACCTCGCGCGGCGGCTCGACAGCGCGGACGTCGTGCTGCTCGAGGGGTTCCGCTCCGCGCCGATCCCGACGATCGAGGTCTACCGTCCCTCGCTCGGCCTGCCCATGCTCTGGCCGCAGCACCCGTCGGTGATCGCGCTCGCGACCGACGGCGACGCCGATTGCCCGTTGCCGCGGCTCGCGCTCGCCGACGCCGCGGCCGTCGCGCGTTTCGTCCGCGAGCGGCTCGGGCTGCGGCCTCCGGCGGTGCGCGGACCGCGCGCCATCCAAGTTCGCCGCCGTTTGCGATAATCGACACGCAAGGAGGGATGCCATGCGCTGCTGCCACGCGGACTTCGCGCTCGACGAGAGCAGCGACCCCGGTTTCACCATCGGCATGCCGACGTTCACGTTCGGCGCCGGCGTGCTCGCCGAGGCGGGCGAGAACGCGCGCGAGCTGGGACTTCGCCGCGTCGCGCTGTTCACCGACGCGAGGCTCGCGGCGGGCGAGCACGTCGCGAAGGTGAAGGCCTCGCTCGCCGCCGCGGGGGTCGACGTCGCGGTGTACGACGAGGTGCGCATCGAGCCGTCGGACGCGTCGTTCCGGCACGCGACGCGTTTCGCCGCCGAGGGCCGCTTCGACGGCTACGTCTCGGTCGGCGGCGGCTCGGTGATCGACACCTGCAAGGCCGCGAACCTGTACGCGACGCACCCGGCCGAGTTCATGACCTACGTGAACGCGCCGATCGGCGCCGGGCAGCGCGTGCCCGGGATGCTCAAGCCGCACATCGCGTGCCCGACCACCTCGGGCACCGGGTCCGAGACGACCGGCATCTCGATCTTCACGCTGACCTCGCTCAACGCGAAGACCGGCATCGTCTCGCGGCGCCTCACGCCGACGGTCGCGCTGATCGACCCGGACGTGACGCGCTCGCTCCCCACGAACATCGTCGCGGCGACCGGCTTCGACTGCATGAGCCACGCGCTGGAGGCCATCACCGCGCGCGCCTGGCCGCGTCGGCTCAATCCCGCCAAGGGCGTCTCGCGGCCGGTGTCGCAGGGCGCGAACCCGTTCTCGGACGCGCTCGGCGCGCAGGCGCTGAAGCTCGTCGGCGAGTTCCACGTGCGCGCGGTGCGCGACGCGAGCGACACGGAAGCGCGCACCGAGATGATGTACGCAGCGACCTTGGCCGGCATCGCGTTCAACGCCTCCGGCTGCCACCTGCCGCACGGCCTGTCGTACGCGGTGTCGGGGCTGGCCCGCGACTGGAACGTGAAGGGCTACCCGGAGGGAAAGACGCTCGTGCCGCACGGCATGGCCGTCGTGCTCAACAACCCGTCGGTGTGGCGCCACACCGCGGCCGTCTCGCCGCAGCGCCACCTCGATTGCGCGCTGGCGCTGGGCGCCGACGCGAAGGGCGCCACGCCCGGCGACGCCGGAGAGGTGCTGGCGAAGCGCATCATCGGCTTCATGCGCGCCACAGGCATGCCCAACGGGCTCGCGGAGCTGGGCTTCGGCGAGGCCGACCTCGACGCGCTCGCCACCGGCGCCGAGCCGCAGTACCGCGTGATCCGCAACGCGCCCGTCGACGTCGGGCGCGACGACCTCGTCGGTCTGTTCCGCTCGGCGCTGCGCTACTGGTAGCGCGCGGCGCCGGCGTCAGTCGGCGGTTTCGCCGCCCGCAGTGCTCGCCTGCGCGACCGGCGGGCGCTCCACCGCCACGGCCGGCGCGCGCTTCACCCGCCGCGGCGGCAGCACCACCGTGAACGTGCTGCCCTCGCCGGGCTCGCTGTCGATCTCCAGCTCGGCCTGGTGGCGCAGCAGCACGTGCTTGACGATCGCAAGCCCGAGGCCCGTGCCGCCGGTCGCGCGCGAGCGGCTGCGGTCCACGCGGTAGAAGCGCTCGGTGAGGCGCGGGATGTGCTCGCGCGCGATGCCGATGCCGGAGTCCTTCACCGAGAAGCGGCCGCCGCCGTCCGCGGCGACTTCCCACGCGAGCACGATCCTGCCACCGGGCGGCGTGTAGCGGATCGCGTTGGACACGAGGTTGCCGAACGCGCTGGCCAGCTCGTCGCGGCTGCCGACGACCGTGGCCGCGTCGCCGATGATGAGCTCGATCTCGTGCTGGCCGTGCGCGAGCGCCTTGCCCTGCGCGGAGAGCTCCAGCAGCAGCGGGACGAGCGCGAACTCGGCCTCGTTCGGCGGGTTGTGCTCGCTCTCCAGCGCCGAAAGCGCCAGCAGGTCGTCGACCAGCCGCTGCATGTTGCTCGCCTGGTCCTGCATCAGCGCGAGGTAGCGCTCGCGCTGACGCGGCTCGAGATCGAGATCCTGCAGCGTCTCGATGAAGCCGGCGATGACGGTGAGCGGCGTCTTGAGCTCGTGCGAGACGTTGGCGATGAAGTCGCGGCGCATGCGCGCCACCGCCTCGAGCTGGGTCACGTCGCGGGCCAGCAGCATCTTCTCGCTGGCGCCGTAGGGCACGACCTGGATCGACAGCAGGTGCGGCTCCCGGCTCTGCTCGACGAGGACCGGCTCGGCGTACTCGCCGCCTTCCATGAAGCGGATGAACTCCGGCTGGCGCATCAGGTTGACGATCGGACGCCCGCGGTCGGCGGGCATCGCCAGGCCGACGTACTGCTCGGCGCGCGCGTTGGCCCACTCGATGTGGCCGTGCCTGTCGAGCAGCAACACGCCGTCGGGAATGGCCTCGGCGGCCTTGCGAAAGCGTTCGATGATGCTGCCCATCTCGCGCTGCTGCGCCTTGCGCAGCCGGACGCGGCGGTGGATGGCGGCGAACGCGTCCGCCCACACGCCGCTGCCCGACGGGACCTCGGCATCGAGCGGCCCCGACGCCCAGTCGCTCACTCGCTGCAGGTGCCTGAGGTGGAACAGGATGATCGCTCCGGCGCCGACCGCCAGCACGCCGGCCGCCCACGCCGGCCCCGCGACAGCCCAGGCGACCAGCGTGGCCAGCGCCGCGAGCGCCGGGGAGGCGAGCCCCCTGCGGAACGCCGACTTCATCGCGGCACCGCGAGCCGATAGCCCGCGCCGCGCACGGTCTCGATGATGCCGGCCTGCCCGTGCGGCTCGAGCGCGAGCCGCAGGCGCCGGATGTGGACGTCGACCGTGCGCTCCTCGATGTACACCTGGTCGCCCCACACCTGGTCGAGCAGCTGCGCGCGCGAGTACACGCGCTCGGGACGCGCCATGAGGAAGCGCAGCAGGCGGAATTCGGTGGGGCCGAGCGCCACGGCGGCGCCGGCCGCCGTGACGCGGTGCGTGGCCGGGTCGAGGCGCAGAGCGCCCGCCTCCAGCGGCTCCTGCGCCGCGTCAGGCGCGCGGCGCCGCAGCACCGCCTTGATGCGCGCCCGAAGCTCGCGCGGCGAGAACGGCTTGGTGACGTAGTCGTCGACCCATGCCTCGAGGCCGGCGACCTTGTCCGCCTCGTCGCCACGGGCGGTGACCATGATGATCGGCAGGTCGCGCGTGCGCGCGTCGGCGCGCAGCTGCCTGGCCAGCGCCAGCCCGGAGAGTCCCGGCAGCATCCAGTCGAGCAGCACGAGGTCGGGCAGCGACTCCCGCAGCAGCGCCTGCGCGGTCTCCGCATCGGCCGCCTCGCGCACCGTGTAGCCCGCGTCGGCGAGGTTGACGCGGAGCAGCTCGAGGATGGCCGGCTCGTCCTCGACCGCCAGGATCGTCGGCACGCTACTCTCCGGCGACCTCGGCGCGGATCTGGTCGGCGGTCGCGTGGCGCACGTCCTTGCCCTTGACCGCCTGCACGACGGACTCGGAGATGTTCTTGGCGTGGTCGCCGATGCGCTCGAGCGACTTCGCGATGAACACGACCTCGAGCGCCGGCGTGATCGTGCGCGGGTCCTCCATCATGTAGCTGATCAGCTGGCGCATCACGCCGTTGAACGCGACGTCGATCTCGTCGTCCTCCTCGACGACGTCGGCCGCCTCGTTGACGTCGAGCCGCGCGAACGCGTCGAGCGCCTTGCGCAGCATCTCCTGCGCGCCCATGGCCATGCGCACGACGTCGTGGTAGCGCAGGCGGGTGAGCTGGTCGTTGCCGCGCACGCGCGCGGACTTGTAGGCGACCTTCTTGATCTCGTCGCCGATGCGCTCGAGCTCGTTCACCACCTTGGTGACGGTCATGACCACGCGCAGGTCGACGGCGGTCGGCTGCCGGCGCGCGATGATCTGCGCGCACTGCTGGTCGATGAGGACCTGCGAGTGGTTGATCTCGCGCTCGTCGGCCGCCACGGCGTCGATCAGCCGCGCGTCCTCGTCCTCGCGCAGCGCCGTGATCGCGCGCGTCATCTGCCGCTCGACCATCCCTCCCATCGACAGGACGCCGCTGCGGATCGCCTCCATCTCGGCGTCGAACTGCTTGGACGTGTGGTCGCTCATGGCTCGCTCTCCCCGGTCAGCCGAAGCGCCCGGTGATGTAGTCCTCGGTTTCCTTGCGGCGCGGCTTGAAGAAGATCGTGTCCGTCCTGTCGAACTCGATCAGCTCGCCCAGGTACATGTAGGCAGTGTAGTCGGAGACGCGGGCCGCCTGCTGCATGTTGTGCGTCACGATCAGGATCGTCACCTGCCTGCGCAGCTCGGCGATGAGCTCCTCGATGCTCGCGGTGGCGATCGGGTCCAGCGCCGAGGTCGGCTCGTCGAAGAGCAGGATCTCGGGGTCGGTGGCGAGCGCGCGGGCGATGCACAGCCTCTGCTGCTGGCCGCCGGAGAGGTTCGACCCGACCTCGTGCAGCCGGCCCTTCACCTCGTCCCACAGCGCCGCCCCGCGCAGCGACGCCTCGACCTTGTCGTCGAGCAGGTTCCTGTTCTTCACGCCGCGCACCCGCAGCCCGTAGGCGACGTTCTCGTAGATCGACTTGGGGAACGGGTTCGGCTTCTGGAACACCATCGACACGCGCATCCGCACCTCGATCGGGTCGACGTCCCGGTCGAGGAGGTTCGTGTTGTCCGGGTAGAGCACGATCTCGCCTTCGTAGCGGTTGCCCGGGTAGAGGTCGTGCATGCGGTTGAAGCAGCGCAGGAACGTCGACTTGCCGCAGCCCGAGGGGCCGATCAACGCGGTCACGCGGTGCTCGTGCACCGGCATCGTGATCGACTTCAACGCCTGGAACTTGCCGTAGTGGAACGACAGGCCCCGGCTCTCCGCCTTGAGCGGCGGCGGCGCCGAGCCGGCGGGCGCCGCCGCGCCCGGCGGCGTCCGGCCGAGCATCGTCGCGTGCGTGGTGGGCTGCGTGCGGGCTTCCATCGGGGTCACCACTTGATGTGCTTGCGCAGGCGGTAGCGCAGCCAGATCGCCAGCGCGTTCATCGTGAGCGTCATGAACACGAGGATCGTGCCGGCGGCCGCGGCGTTGGCGTGGAACGCCTCGTCGGGCCGGCTCGTCCAGTTGAACATCTGGATCGGCATGACGGTGAAGGGCGCCTTCAGCCACTCGAACGAGAGGAACGGGAAGTCGCCCGTCACCGGCGCCGGGGGCAGGAAGGCGATGAACGTCAGCGCGCCGATGGTGATGATCGGCGCGGTCTCGCCGATCGCGCGCGACATGCCGATGATCACGCCGGTCAGGATGCCCGGCATCGAGTACGGAACGATGTGGTCGCGGACCGTCTGCCACTTCGTCGCGCCCACCGCGTAGGCGCCCTCGCGGATCACGCCGGGGATCGCGCGGATCGCCTCGCGCGTGGCGACGATCACGACCGGCAGGATCAGCAGCGCCAGCGTGAGCCCGGCCGTCCGGATGCTCTGGCCGAGGCCGAACGCATAGACGAACAGGCCCAGCGCGAGCAGCCCGTAGACGATCGACGGGACGCCGGCCAGGTTCGTGATGTTGATCTCGATGAGGTCGGTCACCCAGTGCTTCGGCGCGTACTCCTCGAGGTAGATGCCGGCCGCGACGCCGAGCGGCACGGCGACCGCCGCGGTGACGATCATCACCAGCGTCGTGCCGACCCACGCCGAGAGGATGCCCGCCTGCCCCGCCCGACGCGACGGGAACTGGGCGAAGAACTCCGGCGACAGGCGCGCCCAGCCGTCGATCAGCATGTCGACGAAGAGCGCGACGAACGTCGCGAAGCCGATGCCGAGCGCGACGACGCCGAGCGCGACGAAGGCGACGTCCCGGCGCTTGGCCTTGGCGATCAGTCCGCGGATCTGCTCCGGGGTCTGCGCGACGTAAGTCATGTCAGTAGGCCTGCCGGAAGCGCTTGCGCAACCACAGCCCGATCAGGTTGAACGCCAGCGTCAACAGCAGCAAGGTGAGCCCGGCGGCGAAGATCGTCTGGTAGCCGATCGAGCCGTGCGGCAGGTCGCCGAGCGCCACCTGCACGATGTAGGCGGTGATCGTCGCCGCCGGCTCGAGCGGGTTGAACGTGAGGTTCGGCTGCATGCCTGCGGCGACCGCGAGGATCATCGTCTCGCCGACCGCGCGCGAGATGCCGAGGATGTACGCCGCCGCGATGCCCGAGAGCGCCGCCGGGAAGACCACGTTGAGCGCCGTCTGCAGCCGCGTCGCCCCCATGGCGAAGCTGCCCTCGCGCAGCGCCATCGGAACGGCGCGCATCGCGTCCTCGGAGATCGAGGCCACGAGGGGAACGATCATGATGCCCATGACGATGCCGGCCGAGAG
The DNA here is from genome assembly GCA_029884335.1 of Betaproteobacteria bacterium. Taxonomy (GTDB): domain Bacteria; phylum Pseudomonadota; class Gammaproteobacteria; order Burkholderiales; family Casimicrobiaceae; genus VBCG01. Next base: position 27,346 of record JAOUIA010000028.1, on the reverse strand, counting down.
CAGGTTGAAGCCGGGAAGGCCGGGGATCAGCTTCTGCAGGATCGGCGTGACGAACAGCAGCGCGAAGTATCCGTAGACGATCGTCGGCACGCCCGAGAGGAGCTCCAGGATCGGCTTGGCGATCTCGCGCGAGCGCGGCCTGGCGAACTCCGAGAGGTAGATCGCGATCGTCGTGCCGAGCGGGATCGCCACCAGCAGCGCGACCGCCGAGCTGGTGATCGTGCCGGAAAGCAGCACGCCGATGCCGAAGTGGGCGTCGTCGAACAGCGGCGTCCACTGCGTGTCGGTGAGGAAGCTCCACGGCGACACCTGGCCGAAGAAGACGGCGCTCTCCTTGACCAGGATGTAGACGATCCCGGCGGTCGTGAGCACCGAGACGGACGCCGCGAGGAAGAGCAGCGCCTCGATGGCGCGCTCCTTCGTGTTGCGGGAGAACTTCCTGGCGAGGCGCTCGCTGACCACGGGGCGGCCCGGCACGCCGGGGATGGCGTTCGCGGCCATTATAGGCCCCGCCGTGCGCGCGACGGCCGCATCAGAGCTTCGCTTCGCGGGCGAGCAGGTCCTCGATGCGCACTCCGACCTCGGGAACGCCGCCGAACACCGTGCCCTTCTTGCCCTTGGCGAGGTGCTCGCGGTTGAGGGCGTAGGCCTTGTCGGGCAGCGGCACGTACTTCACCTCCTTCGCGAGCTTCGCGCCGTGCGTCATGTAGTACTCGACGAACTTCCTCACCTCGGCGCGCTCGAGCGACTTCGCGTTCACGTAGATGAAGATCGGCCGGGCGAGCGGCTGGTAGCTGCCGTTGAGCACGGTCTCCATCGACGGCTTGACGGCGGGCTTGCCGGCCTTCTCGACGATCGGCACGGCCTTCAGCTTGCCCTGGTTCTCGGCGTAATAGGCGAAGCCGAAGTAGCCGATCGCGTTCACGTCGCGCTGCACGCCCTGCACCAGCACGTTGTCGTCCTCGGAGGCCGTGTAGTCGCCGCGCGAGGACTTCGCCTTGCCGACGATCGCCTCGGTGAAGTAGTCGAACGTCCCGGAGTCCGCGCCCGCGCCGAACAGCTTGATCGGCGCGTCGGGCCACGACGGGTCAACCTGGTTCCACCTCGTCACCTTGCCCTGCGCGCCCGGCTCCCAGAGCTTCTTCAGCTGCTCGACGCTGACGCCCTTGTCGAGGAACGAGTTCTTCGGATTGACCACGACGGTGAGCGCGTCGAAGGCGACGGGGAGCTCGTAGTAGTCGATCCCCGCCTTGGCGCAGTCGGCCATTTCAGGCTTGAGGATGGGCCGCGACGCGCCGCTGATGTCGATCTCTCCCCGGCAGAGCTTCTTGAAGCCGCCGCCGGTGCCGGAAATGCCGACAGTGACCCGGATGGCGTTGCGTTCGGCCTTCTGGAAGTCTTCGGCCACGGCCTCGGTCACGGGGTAGACGGTCGAAGAGCCGTCGATCTTGACGAGCGCGCCCTGGGCGGACGCGGCCGCGCAGAGCGCCGACGCGAGTACGGCGAGGACGGCCTGGACAGCGCGCATGGGGGTGCCTTTCGGTGTGTCGTATCGGACGACGTGGATGATGCGGCCCGATCATGACAGCGCGGTGACACGGGGGGGCGCCCGGGGGGCCGCCGGGCTCCCGGGCCGGCATTGACGCGTGTCAATCGTCCCGGCAATTCGACAAAGGACCATGCGCCCGTCGCGCGGCAGGGGTGAAGGCGACCATGGGACTCCGGAACACTGCGGAGCGTTATGGCAGCGCCGCCCGCGCGCTGCACTGGTCCGTCGCCGCGCTCGTCTTCTCGCAGATCGCCGGCGGCTCGGTGCTCGAGGAGCTGCCGCGCAGGACCGCGCTGCGCGCTTTCGCCTTCGACGCGCACGAGTCGGTCGGCCTTGCGGTCCTGGGTCTGGTCGCCGTGCGCATCGCATGGCGGCTGGTGAACGTCGCCCCCGTGGCGACGGGGCACGGCTGGCAGCGGCTCGCGGCCGCCCTCGCGCACTTCGCGCTTTACGCGCTCATGGTCGCCGTGCCGGTCGTCGGATACGCAATGGTGGATGCGAACGGCTTCGGCGTGGTGTTCTTCGGTGTGAAGGGTCCCGACCTCATGGCCGCCGACAAGAACTTGGCGAAGCGCCTCGCCGAAGTGCACGAGACACTCGCGTGGCTGCTGGTGGCGCTGGCCGCGCTGCACGTCGCTGCGGCGGGCTGGCACCACTGCGCGCTGCGCGACGGCACGCTCGCGCGCATGCGGCGGCGCAGGTCAAGCTAGCGCGCGGCCGTCGACCGGTACTTCGCGAGGTGCCGCGTCGGAGGCGCCAGCGCGTCGCGCCGGAACGGGTCGCCCAGCTCGCGCGTGACCATCATCTCCAGCACCGTCGTCTTGCCCTCGCGCTGCGCGGCCGCCGCCGCGCGCAGCGCCGGCCCGACGTCCGCCAGCTTCTCCACCCGCAGCCCCTCGGCGCCCATCGCCTTCGCCACCGCGGCCCACGACGGCTGGCGGTCGAGGTTCACGCCCACGAAGCGGTTGGCGTAGAAGTCGACGTGGTTCTTCTTCTCGGCGCCCCACTGGCCGTTGTTGAACACGACCGCGGTCACGGGGATCTCCTCGCGCACGCAGGTCTGCAGCTCGCCGAAGCTCATGCCCCACGCGCCGTCGCCGACGTAGGCGATCGCCGGGCGGTCGGGTGCGGCGACCTTCGCGCCGACGATGGTCGGGAACGCGTAGCCGCAGTTGCCGAAGCTCATCGCCGCGAACATCGAGCGCGGCTGCTCGAAGCGCAGGTAGCTGTTCGACACCGAGCAGATGTTGCCGATGTCGGTCGAGACCATGGCGTCCTTCGGCATCGCGCGCTCGAGCTCGCGCAGCATCTGGCGCGGGTGCATGTGGCTGCTCGACTTCGACACCTCGACCGACCACGCGTCCTTCTCGTGCATCCAGCCGTCAAGCTCGGCCTCCCACGCCGCCTTCTCGGCGCGCACGCGGGCCAGCCGCTCGTCGCGATTCGCCGCGCAGGCAAGTGCGCGTCCGTCGAGTCGCGCGCGCAGCGCGGCCGCGGCGGCTCGCGCGTCGCCGCAGACGCCCACCGCGATCGGCTTGACGAGCCCCAGCATCCGAGCGTCGGCGTCGACCTGGATCACCTTCGCCTGCTTCGGCCAGTAGTCGAGGCCGTGCTGCGGCAGCGTGCCGAACGGCCCGAGACGCGTGCCCAGCGCCAGCACGACGTCCGCCTGGCTCACGAGCTTCATCGCCGCCTTGCTGCCCTGGTAGCCGAGCGGCCCCACCCACAGCGGGTGCGAGGCCGGGAACGCGTCGTTGTGCAGGTAGCTCTGCGCCACGGGCGCCTGCAACAGCTCCGCCAGCGCGATCGCCTCGCGCTGCCCGTCCGCCATGACCACGCCGCCGCCGGCGAGGATGACCGGGAACTGCGCCTGCGCGAGCAGCGCCGCCGCCTCGTCGAGGCTGCGCTCGCCGCCGGCGCCGCGCTCGACGACGATCGGCGACGGGATCTCGCACTCGATGTCGCCGTAGAAGAAGTCGCGCGGGATGTTGAGCTGCGCGGGGCCCATCTCGAGCATCGCGCGGTCGAACGCGCGGCCGGTGAGCTCGGCCATGCGCGCGCGGTTGTTCACGTGCGCCTGGTACTTGGTGATCCTCGAGAAGAGCGGCAGCTGGTCGGTCTCCTGGAAGCCGCCCAGCCCGATCGTCGCGCTGCCGGTCTCCGGCGTGACCACGACCACGGGCGAGTGCGCCCAGAACGCCGCGGCGGTCGAGGTGACGAAGTTCGTGATGCCGGGGCCGTTCTGCGCAATGCACACGCCGTGGCGGCCCGACACGCGCGCGTAGCCGTCGGCCATGTGCCCGCCGCCCTGCTCGTGGGCGACCGAGATGAACCGGATCCCGGCGAGCGGGAAGAGGTCGAGCGCGTCCATGTACGCCGAGCCGACAATGCCGAACACGTCGCGCACGCCGTTGGCGACCAGCGTCTCCACGAACGCCTCCGAGGGCGTCATCTGCTGGCGGCCGGTCACGGCTCGCGCTACTTCGACGGTCCTGTTCATGGCCTGCACCTCCTCGCGAATCCGTGATGTTCCGCCGGCACGCGCGCCGGCGCAAGGCCGCCCCTCACCCCGCCCGGGCATCCTCGCGGATCAGGTCGCCCGCCTTCTCGGCAACCATCACCACGGGGGCGGCGGTGTTCCCCGACGGTATCGTGGGCATCACCGAGCAGTCGACGACACGCAGCCCTGCGACGCCGCGGACCCGCAGGCGAGCGTCGACCACTGCCTGCGCGTCGCCGCCCATCGCGCAGGTGCCGACCGGGTGGAAGATCGTCGCGCCCCAGTTGCGGCAGAACTCGATGAGGTCGTCGTCGCTCGCCGCTGCGGGCCCCGGGCGGTACTCCGACTCGACGTACGGCTGCATCGCCCGCGTGCCCGCGAGGCGCCGCGCGAGCCTGACGCCGGCCAGCGCGCAGCGCCGGTCGAGGTCGGTGGCGAGGTAGTTCGCGTGCATCAGGGGTGCCGCGAGCGGGTCGGGCGAGGCGAGCGTCACGCGGCCGCGCGACGAGGGACGCAGCTGGCAGACCGAGAACGTGAAGCCCGAGAACGGGTGCACCTTGGCGCCCGCCATGTCGGCGGAGAGCGTGGCGAAGTGGAACTGGACGTCGGGCGTGCGCGAGTCGGGCAGCACCGTCGCGAACATGCCGCCCTGGTTGATGCCTATCGCCAGCGGGCCGCTGCGGAACAGCAGCCACTGCAACCCGATCTTCGCCGAGCGCCACCACGAATTGAGGTCGTCGTTGGTCGTGATGGCCTTGCGGCACTTGTAGATCAGCCGCAGCTGCAGGTGGTCCTGCAGGTTCTCGCCGACACCCGGCAGGTCGGCGACGACGGGAATGCCGAGCCGCTGCAGCGCCGGCCCCGGCCCTATCCCGGAGAGCTGCAGCAGCTGCGGGCTCTGCAGCGCGCCCGCCGCGAGCAGCACCTCGCGCCGCGCAGTCGCGGTCTTCGTTTCGCCGCCCTGGCGGTACTCGACGCCGGTCGCGCGCCGGCCGTCGAGCAGCACGCGCGTCGCCTGCGCGTTCACGGCGACCGCGAGGTTGGCGCGCGCTCGCGCGGGCTTGAGGTAGCCGGTCGCGGTCGACGAGCGCCAGCCGCCGCGCGTGTTGAGCTGGTAGTAGCCGAAGCCTTCCTGGCGCTCGCCGTTGAAGTCGGGGTTGCGCTCAATGCCGAGCTCCCCCGCGCCGGCGCCGATCGCCTCGATCAGCTCGTGCTTGCGCGGGATGTCGGACGCGGCGAGCGGCCCGTCGGCGCCGTGCAGTTCGCTCGCCCCGCGCTCGTTGCTCTCCAGCTTGCGGAAGTACGGCAGCACGTCGCGCCACGCCCACCCGGCGTTGCCCTGCGCCGCCCAGCCGTCGTAGTCCTGCGGCTGCCCGCGGATGTAGATGAGGCCGTTGATCGACGAGCAGCCGCCCAGCCCCTTGCCGCGCGGCCAGTACACCTTGCGGCCGTTCATCGTGGGCTCGGGCTCCGTGTAGAAGCCCCAGTTGTAGACCGGGTGGAACATCGTCTTCCCGTACCCGATGGGCACGTGGATCCAGACGTAGTTGTCCTCCGGCCCCGCCTCGAGCAGCAGCACGCTGTGCGTCCCGCCCTCGGACAGCCGCGCCGCGAGCACGCAGCCGGCCGTGCCGGCGCCGACGACCACGTAGTCGAACGACGGGGCCGGCGCCATCGACGACGTGCCTACGCGAGCAGCGACGCGGCGGGAACGTGCGCGTAGCCGAGCGCCTGCGCCACCGGCGCGCACGTGACCTTGCCGAACGCCACGTTGAGCCCTTCGCGCAGGTGGGAATCGTCGGCGAGCGCGCGCTTCCAGCCCTTGCCGGCGAGCGCCAGCACGAACGGCAGCGTCGCGTTGTTGAGCGCGAACGTCGACGTGCGGGGCACGCCCCCCGGCATGTTCGCCACGCAGTAGTGCGTGACGCCGTCGACGACGTACACCGGGTCGGCGTGCGTCGTCGGCCGCGAGGTCTCGAAGCAGCCGCCCTGGTCGATCGCGACGTCGACGACCACCGAGCCCGGCTTCATGCGCGACACCAGTTCGCGGGAGACGAGCCGGGGCGCGGCGGCGCCGGGGATCAGCACGCCCCCGATCACGAGGTCGGCCGCGGCCACGTGGCGCTCGATCGCGTCGCGCGTGGAGAACACAGTGTTGAGCGGCCGTCCGAACTGCGTCCACAGCCGGCGCAGCACGTCGACGCTGCGGTCCAGGACCCAGACGTCCGCGCCCATGCCGAGCGCGATGTCGATCGCGTGCGTCCCGACCACGCCGCCGCCGAGCACGACGACCTTCGCGGGGTCCACGCCGGGCACGCCGCCGAGAAGCACGCCGAGGCCCCCGTGGGGCTTCTCGAGGTAGTAGGCGCCGGCCTGCACGGCCATGCGTCCGGCCACTTCCGACATCGGCGCGAGCAGCGGCAGCCCGCCCTGCGGCGAGGTCACGGTCTCGTAGGCGATGCACACCGCGCCGCCGGCGACGAGGTCCGCGGCCTGCTCGGGGTCGGGCGCCAAGTGCAGGTAGGTGAACAGCACCTGGCCGGGGCGCAGCATGCGCCGCTCCGCGGCCTGGGGCTCCTTCACCTTGACGATCATCTCGGCCGCGGCGAACACCTCGGCGGCCGACGCGAGGACGCGCGCGCCCGCCCGCTCGTAGGCCGCGTCGTCCATGCCGATGCCCTGGCCGGCGTTGTGCTCGACGAGCACCTCGTGGCCGTTCGCGACGAGCTCGCGCACCGAGCCGGGGACGAGCCCGACCCGGTTCTCGAGCACCTTGATCTCCCTGGGAACGCCGATGCGCACGCGACGCCTCCGTCGTTGCGAAAACGACGCCTACGGTAGCACGCCGCCCTCGCTCCCTCCCCTCACCCCCTCCCCTCACCCCCTCCCCTCACCCCCGCCCCTCTCCCGCCTGCCGGCGGGAGAGGGGGGCCGAGCACTCCCCCTCTGCGCAGCGGGCGGAGGCGCCGGGCACTCCCCCTCTGCGCAGCGGGCGGAGGCGCCGGGCACCCCCTCTCCCGCGCAACGGGGAGAGGTACCGAACACTCCCCTCTCCCCGCGCAACGGGGAGAGGTACCGAACACTCCCCTCTCCCCGCGCAGCGGGGAGAGGGGCCGGGTTAGGGGGCGGCTAGTCGCGCACCATCTCCCGCGTCGCGAGGATGTCGACGAGGTCGGTGAAGTCGGCGTGCAGCGCCTCGCGCACCGACACCAGCCCGATCGGCCGCCCGTCCTCGACGATAGGCACGTGCCGGAAGCGCCCGTCGTGCATCATGCGCAGCGCGTCGACGAACGGGCGCTCGGGACTGATCGTCTGCGGGTCGCGCGTCATCACCTCGCCGACCGGCGTCGTGCGGGGGTCGCGGTCGGCCGCGAGCACGCGGAACAGTGCGTCGCGCTCGGTGAAGATGCCGGCCAGCCGCGAGCCGGCCACGACCATCGCCGCGCTCACCTGGCGCTCGCGCATTCTGCGCGCCACCTCGCTGACCGGCGTGGTTGCGGAAAACAGCGTCGGCTCCTGGCTCTCGGCGATGCTGCGCAGCGACCGGATGGGCATGGCTGGCCTCCCTGGCGAACCCGCGGACGGCCCGCCATTTCGCACCCGGCCGGGGCCGGCCGTCAAGCCGCGCGCCCCGAACCCGGCCGGGCCGCCGGCTGCGCGCCGCGGCGTCGCGGGTGTAGCATGGGCACCCCGCATCGGCGGCCGCGCGACGGTCGCCTGCGCCCGACTGGAGCCCCTCATGGGTCACGCCGAATTCGAGCTCGCCGACCGGCCGTCAGCGGCACCGCTGTCGCTCGACGAGTACTGGATGCCGTTCACGCCCAACCGCGACTTCCGCCGCGAGCCGAAGATGGTCGTGCGCGCCGAGGGCGTCTGGCTGTGGAACGACCGCGGCGAGCGACTGATCGACGCCTCCTCGGGGCTGTTCTGCGTCAACGCCGGGCACGGCCGCCGCGAGATCGCCGAGGCCGTGGGCCGCCAGCTCGCGGAGCTCGACTTCATCGCGCCGTTCACGCGCGGGCATCCCGGGCAGTTCGAGCTCGCCACGCGCGTCGCCGCGCTGACGCCGGGCGACCTCAACCGCATCTTCTTCGTCAACTCCGGCTCCGAGGCGGTCGACTCGGCGATGAAGATTGCGCTCGCCTACTGGCAGGCGAAGGGCCAGGGCGGCCGCACGATGTTCGTGTCGCGCGAGCGCGCCTACCACGGCGTCAACTTCGGCGGCGTGTCGCTCGCGGGCCTGGTCAACAACCGGCGCCGGTTCGGGCCGACGCTGCCCGGCATCGTGCACATGCGCCACACGCACCTGAAGGAGAACCTCTTCCAGCCTGGCGAGGGCGAGCACGGCGCCGAGCTGGCCGAGGACCTCGTGCGCTTCGTCAACCTCCACGGCGCCGAGAACATCGCCGCGTGCTTCGTCGAGCCGATCGCCGGCTCCACAGGCTGCCTGGTGCCGCCGAAGGGGTACCTCAAGCGCCTGCGCGAGATCTGCGACGCGCACGGCATCCTGCTGGTGTTCGACGAGGTGATCTGCGGCTTCGGCCGCACCGGGCCGGCCTTCGCCGCGCAGAGCTTCGGCGTGACGCCGGACATCATGACGATGGCGAAGGGCCTCACCAACGGCGCGCAGCCGATGGGAGCGGTCGCCGTCTCCGAGCGCATCCACGACACGATCTTCGCCGCCGCCGCCGAGGGGGCGATCGAGCTGTTCCACGGCTACACGTACTCGGGGCACCCGGCCGCCTGCGCGGCGGGGCTCGCCACGCTCGACATCTACCGCGACGAGGGCCTGTTCGAGCGCGGGGCGGCGCTGTCACCGTACTTCCTCGACGCGATCTTCGCGCTGCGCGACATCGGCGTGGTCGCAGACATCCGCGGGTACGGGATGCTCGCGGCGATCGAGGTCCATCCGGACGGCGTGCCGGGCAAGCGCGGCCACGCGTTCCAGAAGAAGCTGTTCGACAACGGCCTGCACCTCAAGGCGACCGGCGACGCGGCGATCGTCGCCCCGCCGCTCGTCGCGACGCGCGAGCACGTCGACATGATCGCCGACATCCTGCGCCGCACGCTGAAGGCGCTGTAGCGCCGGCCGCACCAAACACCGCACAGGGGGAGACCGATGAAACGCCGCACCGCACTTGCCTCGCTCGCAGTTCTCGCGACCGCCCTGCCGCTCTCGGCGGCGCTCGCGCAGACCAAGGAAGTGACGATCGCCTACCAGGACATGGTGGTGCCCTACCGCGTCGCGCAGGAAGCCAAGGAGCTCGAGAAGGCGACCGGCTACAAGATCAACTGGAAGCAGTTCGGCGGCGGCGGCGAGGTGATCAAGGCGATGGCCTCGGGCGCGGTGCAGCTCGGCGAGGTCGGCTCCGCGGGCATCGCCGCCGCAGTGTCGCGCGGCGAGCCCCTCGAGCTCTTCTGGATCCTCGACGACATCGGCGCCGCCGAGGCGCTGGTGGCGAAGAAGACCTCCGGCATCAAGACCGTCGCCGACCTCAAGGGCAAGAAGATCGCGATGCCGTTCAACTCGACGACGCACTTCCACACGATGGTCGCGCTCGAGCAGGCGAAGGTGAACCCGGCCGACGTGCAGATCCTCAACATGCGCCCGCCCGAGGTGCGCGCGGCGTGGCAGCGCGGCGACATCGACGCGACGTTCATCTGGGACCCGGTGCTCGCCGAGACGAAGAAGGACGGCGTGGTCATCACGACGTCGGGCAAGATCTCGGCGGACACCGGCAAGGCGACGTTCGACGGCTACGTGGCCAACCGCGACTGGGCGAAGGCGAACAAGGACTTCATGGTCAAGTTCGTGCAGATCCTCGCCGCCGCCGACGACAACTACCGCAAGAACAAGGCGAAGTTCACGAAGGACTCGGCCGAGGCGAAGGCGATCGCGAAGTGGTCGGGCGCCAAGCCCGAGGACGTGCCGGCCAGCATGGCGCTGTACGCGTTCCCCACGGCGAAGGAGCAGTCGACGAAGTGGCTCGGCGGCGGCAAGGACTCGCTGGCCGCGAAGGCGCTCGGCGCCACCGCCGCGTTCCAGCTGTCGCAGAAGCAGATCGAGAAGGCGCTGCCCGACTACTCGGTGGCCGTCAACCCGGCCTACGCGCAGGCCGTGGCCAAGTGACGCATCCACCCGTTTCCCGGCCCGCGAGCGGGCCGGGAAATGGAGTGTGGATGCGTCATCCCCGCGCAAGCGGGGATCCAGCGGCTTTGGGCTTCGTGAAAACGACACTGGGCCCCCGCCTTCGCGGGGGCGACGCCACGGGTCTTCGTCATCCCCGCGCAAGCGGGGATCCAGCGTCATTCCCGCGCGCATGAGCAAGCTCGAAGTCCGCGACCTCTCTGTCCACTACGCGGACGCCCGCGGCAGGCCCGGCACGCACGCGCTCGCGCACGTCGACCTCGCCCTCGACCCCGGCGACTTCGTCGTCGCGCTGGGCGCGTCCGGCTGCGGCAAGACGACGCTGCTCTCCTGCATCGCCGGCTTCATGCCGTACTCGTCGGGGGAGATCGTGCTCGACGGCAGGCGCGTCGACGGCCCGGGGGCCGAACGTGGCGTCGTCTTCCAGAAGCACGCGCTCATGCCGTGGCTGTCGGTGGTCGAGAACGTCGAGTTCGGCCTGCGCATGCGCGGCGTCGACCGCGCGGCGCGGCGGCGCACGGCGCTCGACAAGCTGGCGCAGGTGGGGCTCGCGAAGTTCGCCGACCACCCGATCTACGAGATCTCCGGCGGCATGCAGCAGCGCGTGGGCCTCGCGCGCGCGCTCGCGAGCGACCCCGAGGTGATGCTGATGGACGAGCCGCTGGGCGCGCTGGACGCGCTCACCCGCGAGCAGATCCAGGAGCTGATCCTCCGGCTGTGGTGGGACACCCGCAAGATGTTCTTCTTCATCACGCACAGCGTCGAGGAGGCGCTCTTCCTCGCCACCGAGCTGATCGTGATGACGCCTTCGCCGGGACGCATCGCGCACCGCTACCGGCTCGACTTCGGCCGCCGCTTCGTCGAGTGCAGCGACGCGCGCGCCGTGAAGTCGGACCCGGAATTCATCCGGCTGCGCGAGGAGGTGCTGCAGCGGATCCACGCGGCCCCCGCGGCCGAGGAGGCCGCAGCGTGAGCGGTCCCGACGCCCGGGACGCCGCGCCCGACTCCGGAACGCGCCGCGTGGCCGGCTACAGCGTCCCCGGCGAGGGCTCGAGTGTGGCGATCAGCATCGCCACGGTGATCGCGCTCTTCGCGCTGTGGTGGGTCGCCACGCACTTCGGCTGGATCCGCGACATCTTCCTGCCGCAGCCGGAGCGCATCTTCACCAGCTTCATCGAGGCGTGGAACGGCGAGATCCAGGGCGGCAAGCCGCTCTGGGAGCACTTCATGTGGAGCCTGATCCGCGTGTTCGCGGCGTTCGCGCTCGCGTGCGTGACCGCGATCCCGGTCGGCATCGCGATGGGCGTCTCGCGCGTCTGGCGCGGCATCTTCGACCCGCCCGTCGAGTTCTACCGGCCGCTGCCGCCGCTCGCCTACCTCCCGCTCATCGTGATCTGGTTCGGCATCGAGGAGACGGCGAAGATCGTGCTGATCTACCTCGCCTGCTTCGCGCCGCTGGCGATGGCCGCGCGTGCCGGCGTCAAGAGCGTGATGATCGAGCAGATCAACGCCGCCTACTCGATGGGCGCGTCGAAGTGGCAGGTGATCCGCCACGTGATCATCCCCGCGGCGATGCCCGAGATCTTCACCGGCATGCGCATCGCGATCGGATTCGGCTGGACCACGCTGGTCGCCGCCGAGATGGTGGCGGCCACCGCCGGGCTGGGGCAGATGGTGCTCAACGCGTCGAACTTCCTGCGCACCGACGTCGTGATCATGGGCATCGTGGTCATCGGCGCCGTCGCCTACCTTTTCGACCTGCTGATGCGCCGCATCGAGCGGCTGGTCGTCCCTTGGAAGGGCAAGGCGTAGCCGGGCAATCAGGGGCCGACGCCGATTCCAGTCCTCTGCGGGCGGGGAAATCGGAGTCTGGCCCTCACTTCCCTGACCCTCATTTCCCGACCCCGGGTGCAGTCCTCCGCGGGACGGGAAACGGGAGTCTGACCCTCATTTCCGACGCTTGCTGGCGGGAAATGCGAGTCTGACCCTCATTTCCCATCCGCCCCTCCCCCCAGGAAGCCCTTCCATCGGGTATCGTTGACAACGTCCCGGCCGCCTTGCGAGGCTTCCCCTGGTGAACTCCCGGCCGCACCTGCAGAAGCTGGTCGAACGGACCCGGCTGCGTCCGCCGCTGCCGGCGGCCATCGTGCACGCCGTCGACCGCGACTCGCTGCAACTGGCGCTGTCCGGCGCCTTTGCCGGCTACCTCGCGCCCACGCTGGTCGGACCCGAGCAGCGCATCCGCAGCGAGGCGAACCGCGCCGGGCTCGACATCACGCGCCTGCCTCTGGTCGACGCCGACGACAACCCGCAAAGCTCGGCCGAGCGCGCGGTTGAGCTCGCCCGCAAGGGCGAAGTGCACGCGCTGGTCCGCGGCGCGCTGTCGCTGGACGCCATGCTGGCGCCCGTGGCCGCGCAGGACTCGGGATTGCGCACGGCGCGGCGGCTCTCCTACGCGCAGTTCCTCGACCTGCCCGGCCACGACCGCGCGCTGATCGTCACCGACGCGATGCTCAACGTGGCGCCGAACCTCGCCGCGAAGAAGGACATCGTGCGCAACACGATCGCGTTCGCGCACGCACTGGGCATCGCCGCGCCGCACGTCGCGCTGCTCGCGGCGAAGGGCACGATCACGCCGGCCTTCCCGTCGACGAGCGAGGCCGCGGCGCTGATGTCGATGGCCGCGCAGGGAGCGTTTCCCGGCGCCACGGTCGAAGGACCGATGACCGCCGACGTCGCGCTGTCGCCCGAGTTCGCGCGCCACGCGGGCACCCGCTCCGCGGTCGCCGGACGCGCCGACGTGCTCGTCGCGCCGACGATGGAGTCGGCCGTGATGCTGGTGCGCGCGCTGACCGGCATCACCGGCGGGCTGGCCGCCGGCCTGGTGCTCGGCGCCGCCGTGCCGATCGTGGTACCCGGCCTGCAGGACCCGATCGAGACGCGCGTCGCGTCCTGCGTGCTCGCCTCGCTCGCCAGCGCGGCATTGCGCGAAGCGCCCGCGCCGGAAGCGCGCCCCGTCGTCGCGTCCGTCGCCGCCTGACCGTCCGCTGACGCCGCGCCTGCCGCCGCCCGGCGGGGGGAGCGATTTGCGCGAATGCCCGCGGACGCCGCATCATTGAGCCTCAACCGCGCCGCGCCTTGTCCCCGCTCGCCCACAAGCTCCTGCCGTTTCTCTCCTGGCGCTCCCGCGTCGGCCGCGAGTCGCTGAAGGCCGACGCGCTCGCCGGCATCATCGGCGGGCTCGTCGTGCTGCCGCAGGGTGTTGCCTACGCCACGCTCGCGGGCCTGCCGCCGCAGTACGGCCTGTACTGCGCGATGGTCCCGGCGATCGTGGCCGCGCTGTGGGGCTCGTCGTGGCACCAGATCAGCGGGCCGACGAACGCGCTCTCGCTGGTCGTCTTCGCGACGGTCGCGCCGCTGGCCGTGCCGGGCAGCGGCCCCTACGTCACGCTGGTGCTGACGCTGTGCCTGCTGGTGGGCGCGCTGCAGCTGGCGATGGGGCTGGCGCGGCTGGGCGCGCTGGTCAACTTCATCTCGCACACGGTGATCGTCGGCTTCACCGCCGGCGCGGCGCTGCTCATCATCGCGGCGCAGCTCAGGCACTTCTTCGGCGTGCCGCTCGACTCGGGCGGCAGCTTCTTCGGCACGCTGAAGCAGTTCGCCGCCGGGCTGGCGCGCATCGACCCGCTCGTCGCCGCCACCGGCGCGGTGACGCTCGCCGCGGCGATCGCGGCGCGCCGTTTCCTGCCGCGCGTGCCGTACATGATCGTCGCGATGGTCGTCGGCAGCGTGTTCGGCGTGGCCGTCGTGCGCCTGACCGGCCAAGCGATCCCCGTCGTCGGGCCGCTGCCGTCGAGCCTGCCGCCGTTCTCGCTGCCATCGTTCGACCCGGAAGTGTGGCGCGCGCTCGCGCCGGCGGCGCTGGCGCTCACGGTGCTGGGGCTGACCGAGGCGGTGTCCATCGCCCGCGCGATCGGCGTCAAGGCTGGCCAGCGCATCGACGGCAGCCAGGAGTTCATCGGGCAGGGGCTGTCGAACCTCGCCGGCGCTTTCTTCTCGGCCTACCCGTCGTCGGGCTCGTTCAACCGCAGCGGCCTCAACTTCGAGGCCGGGGCGAGGACGCCGCTGGCGGCGGTGTTCTCCGCCGTCGCGCTGGCGCTGGTGGTGCTCGTCGTGGCGCCGCTCGCCGCGTGGCTGCCGCTCTCGGTGATGGCCGCGCTGCTGTTCGTGGTCGCCTGGGGGCTGATCGACTTCGGCGAGGCTCGCCGCGTGTTCCGCGCGAGCCGCAGCGACGCCGTCGTCCTCGTCGTCACCTTCGTCGCCACGCTCACGCTGCAGCTCGAGTTCGCGATCTTCGTCGGCGTGCTCGCCTCGCTGCTCGTCTACCTCAACCGCACCACGCATCCCCGGCTGACGCGCGTCGCTCCCGATCCCGCGACGCGCCGCTTCGTCGCCGTGAGCGCGACCGTGCCGCCCTGCCCCCAGCTCGACGTGCTGCGCGTCGACGGCTCGCTGTTCTTCGGGGCCGTCGAGCACGTCCGCGACGAAGTCGAGGAAGCCCGCCGCGAGCGTCCCGAGGTGCGCCACGTGCTGCTCGTCGGCAGCGGCGTGAACTTCATCGACGTGGCCGGCGCCGAACTGCTCGCGCAGCTGGCGCGCGAGGCGCGCGACGCGGGAGGCGCGCTCTACCTGTGCAACCTCAAGGATCCTGTCCGCGAGGCGCTGCAGCGCAGCGGCGCAATCGACGTGATCGGCGCCGAGCGCGTGTTCGCGTCGAAGTCCGACGCGCTGCGGGCGATCTATCCGCGGCTCGCGCCGCCGGCCTGCCGGGAGTGCAGCGTGCGCGCGTTCGCCGAGTGCGCGGCGGCGTTGCCGGACGGCACGCCGCGCGTGAGCACGCGGCCCGACTTCGCGCTGACCGCGCCAGAGTGATCCCGCGCGGCGCCCGGTTGCCGCCCGGCCCCGAGTTTGACCCGCGCGACAGTTGCAACCACAATCGGCCATGCAGGAGAGCCCGGGCGCTGGCGACGCATTCGAGTCCGCGGTCGCGACCGTCGCTTTCGTCGACCTCGCGGGCTTCAGCGCCATTGCGGACGTCTACGGCGATGCGTCGGCCATAGCGGTGCTCGGGCACTTCGAGGCGTTGGTGCGCGAGGCCCTCGCGGGACTCGCGCCGCCGATCAAGTAGATCGGCGACGAAGCGATGTTCGGGTTTCCCGACCCGGAAACCGCGCTCGGCGTCCTCGGACGCCTGCTTCCGGCCTGCCGATCCGAACCGCGGATACCCCTGACGAGGACCGGGCTCCACCACGGCCCCGTGCTTCGCCGGTCGAACGACCTCTTCGGCTCGACGGTCAACATCGCGGCACGCATCGCCGCGTTGGCAACTCCGGGGCAGATGCTGGCGACCGGGCCGGTCGCCACCGTCGCCGCGGCGTCCGGAATCGTCGCTCAGGACCTCGGCAAGGTGGCATTGCGATCGATCGCCGACCACTTGCCGCTCTACTCGATAGAAATGGCGCCCGTCCCGGATCCCGCGTGGATCGATCCGGTGTGCAAGATGCATGCACCGTTTGCGTCCTACCGCCGGGCCGCGCCGACCCAGCCGTGGTTCTGCTCGGAGCGCTGCGCGGAAGCCTACCGACGTTCGCCGGAGACCTACGCCGGCGCAACGAGGGCCCCGCGGGGCCCATCGTAGCAAGTCGGGCCCCGGCGTTCGCTTCGAGGGCTGCGCCGGCGGCCGCATCCGCCGTCGCGCTGCGGGCGCAGCTTCGCCAAGTCGCCAAGCTCCTGCGCTACTTCACGACAAAGCGATCACTCGATCACCTGCTCCGCCTGCCGCAGCAGCGCTGGTGGAATCGTCAGGCCGAGCGCCGCGGCGGCCCTGCGGTTGATCACCAGGTCGAACTTGACCGGCTGTTCCATGGGGAGGTCGGCTGGACGGGCGCCCTTCAGGATCTTGTCGACGTAGGTCGCCGCGCGACGACCGAGGTCGTGCAGGCTCGGCCCGTAGGACATCAGGCCGCCGGCCTCGACGTTCTCGCGGAAGAAGTAGAGCGCCGGCAGCCGTTGCCGCACAGCGAGCTCCGCGATCCGCGCGCGATTGACGTAGACGACCGGATCGCCCAGCACCAGGATGGCGTCGGCACGCAGACGGGTCGCCTGCCCGAAGGCGGCATCGAGCTCGCTCGCTGCGCTCACCTCGACAGGGATCAGGGTCAGGCCCAGCCGCCGGGCGACAGGCGGCAGGTCGGACGACATGACGCCAGGGTGGTCCGGGTTCGACGGGTTCATCAATATGGCGACGCGCGACGCTGCGGGCACCGCATCGTGCAGCAGCCCGAGCATCTTGCCGCTGAACTCGGTCGACACCAGATTGGCAAGCCCTGTGACGTTGCCGCCCGGCCGGGCCAGGCTGGCGACGAGCCCGGCACGGACGGGGTCGCCTACCGCGACGGCCACGATGGGGATGGTGGTGGTCGCCGCCTTGGCGGCTGCCGAGGGTTCGCCGGAGGTGGTCACGATCAGGTCCGGCTTCAGCCCGACGAGCTCCGCGGCAAGTCGGGGGATGCGCTCGGCGTTGCCATCGGTGTAGCGCCACTCGACGGCGATGTTGCGACCCTCGACGTAGCCCAGTTCCCTCAAGCCCTCCTGCAGCCCGGTCGAGATGGTGCTGGGTACGCTGCTCAGGAAGCCGATCCGCGGAACGGCCTTGTCGGTCTGCCGCGTGCATCCGGTTGCCGCCGCGACGACGAACGCGACGGCCGGGATGGCGACCAGCGCCACGGCGGCGCGAGCCGTCCTCGTGGCGCGCTCGCCGTTGACGCGCATCACTTGCTGCGCACGGCCCGCTCCCGCGCCATCGGCGGCACCGCCGCGATGACCTTGGCCCCCGCCACGCAGTCGACGAAGTAGCGCCTCCGGCCCCCTATGTCCTCCTCGACGAGGCCGTGGATGTCGGTGTCGAAGCCGGGGAAGCGCTCGTTGAAGTCGCGCGCGAACTGCAGGTACTTGACGATCTGCCTGTTGAAGCGCTCGCCGGGAATCAGCAGCGGAATGCCCGGCGGGTAGGGCGTCAGCAGCGCGCTGGTGACCCGCCCCTCGAGCTCGTCGATCTCCACGCGCTCGATCTCGCGGTGCGCCATGCGCGCGAAGGCGTCGGCCGGGCGCATCGCCGGCTCCAGGTTGCTGACGTACATCTCGGTGGTCAGCCGGCCGATGTCGTTCGCCTTGTAGATGCCGTGGATGGCGTCGCAGAGGTCCTTGAGGCCGATCTTCTCGTAGCGCGGGTGCGCCTGCACGAACTCGGGCAGCACCTTCCACAGCGGGTTGTTCGCGTCGTAGTCGGACTTGAACTGCTGCAGCGCGGTCACCAGCGTGTTCCAGCGGCCCTTGGTGATGCCGATGGTGAACATGATGAAGAACGAGTACAGCCCGGTCTTCTCGACGATCACGCCGTGCTCGGCCAGGTACTTGGTGACGATCGACGCGGGGATGCCGCGCTCGGCGAACTCGCCGGTCACGTCGAGGCCCGGCGTGAGCACCGTCGCCTTGATCGGGTCGAGCATGTTGAAGCCGGGCGCGATCTCGCCGAAGCCGTGCCACGGGTCGTTCGTCTTCAGCATCCAGTCGTCGCGGCTGCCGACGCCCTCCTCCGTCAGGTGGTCGGGGCCCCAGACCTTGAACCACCACGAGTCGCCGAACTCCTCGTCGACCTTGCGCATCGCTCGCCGGAAGTCGAGCGCCTCCATGATCGACTCCTCGACCAGCGCCGGCCCGCCGGGAGACTCCATCATCGCCGCCGCGACGTCGCAGGACGCGATGATCGCGTACTGCGGCGAGGTCGAGCTGTGCATCAGGTACGCCTCGTTGAAGCGGTGGCGGTCGAGCTGCCGCGTGTCGCTGTACTGCACGAGGATCTGCGAGGCCTGCGACAGGCCGGCGAGCAGCTTGTGCGTCGACTGCGTGGAGAAGACCAGCGCGTCCTTGCTGCGCGGCCGGTCGCGGCCGATGGCGTGCATGCCGCGGTAGAAGTCGTGGAACGTCGCGTGCGGCAGCCACGCCTCGTCGAAGTGCAGCGTGTCGATGCGGCTGCCCAGCAGGTCCTTGATCGCGTCGACGTTGTAGAGGATGCCGTCGTAGGTGCTCTGCGTGATCGTGAGGATGCGCGGCTTGCTCTTCACGTCCTTCGCGAAAGGGTGCGCGCGGATCTTGCGCTCGATCGTCTCCCAGCGGAACTCGCTCTGCGGGATCGGCCCGATGATGCCGAAGTGGTTGCGGGTCGGCGTGAGGAACACCGGGATCGCGCCGGTCATCGTGATCGCGTGGAGGATGGACTTGTGGCAGTTGCGGTCGACGACGACGACGTCGCCCGGCGCCACGGTGGCGTGCCAGACCATCTTGTTCGACGACGACGTGCCGTTGGTGACGAAGAACAGCTCGTCGGCGTTGAAGATGCGCGCGGCGTTGCGCTCGGAGGCCGCCA
This sequence comes from Betaproteobacteria bacterium, assembly GCA_029884335.1. Classification (GTDB taxonomy): domain Bacteria; phylum Pseudomonadota; class Gammaproteobacteria; order Burkholderiales; family Casimicrobiaceae; genus VBCG01. Next base: position 8,664 of record JAOUIA010000028.1, on the reverse strand, counting down.
CCGGCCCCGAGTGGTCGAGCAGCTGGCCGAGCTCGTCGACCGAGTTGCAGACGTCGGCGCGCAGCAGGTTCTCGCCGAAGAACTGGTGGAACATCTGGCCCACGGGGCTCTTCAGGAACGCGACGCCGCCAGAGTGGCCGGGGCAGTGCCACGAGTACGAGCCGTCGCTGGCGTAGTGCACCAGGGCGCGGAAGAACGGCGGCGCGAGGCCGTTGAGGTACGCCCGCGCCTCGCGCGCGATGTAGCGCGCGACGAACTCGGGCGTGTCCTCGTTCATGTGGATGAAGCCGTGCAGCTGGCGCAGGATGTCGTTGGGGATGTGCCGCGACGTGCGCGTCTCGCCGTGCAGGAACACCGGGATGTCGGCGTTGCGGAAGCGGATCTCCTCGACGAACGCGCGCAGGCTCTCGAGCGCGGCCGGCGTCTCGCCCGCCACGGCGGCCGAGAGCTCCTCGTCGTCGATCGACAGGATGAACGCGGACGCGCGGCTCTGCTGCTGGGCGAAGCTCGCGAGGTCGCCGTAGCTCGTCACCCCCAGCACCTCGAGACCCTCCGCCTCCAGCGCCCGGGCGAGCGCGCGGATGCCGAGCCCGCTCGCGTTCTCGGAGCGGAAGTCCTCGTCGATGATGACGATGGGAAAGCGGAACTTCATTGCTGTGGACTCCTTCGTCCGCGGAGGCTCCGGCCGCGGCCGGCGGGTGGCGGGTGGCGGGGACCCCACGCCCGGAATGGGCGCCATTGTGCGCCGCGCACGTGGACGATGCGAGCCCTTTGAGGCAGCGCCCGGCGGGTGTCGCCACGCCGGCTGCGGCGTTCGCAACACCGCCCTCCGGAGCGGCTAGCGTCGACCGCCGGCCAGCGCGACGGCGCGCGGGTGCGCCCGGAGCCGGGCCATCGCCCATGCGCCGAAGGCGGGGCCGATCGCGAGCGGCACGAACGCGTAGCGCCACCCGAGCGCCTCGACCCAGACCGGCATCAGGTGGATCGTCGCCAGCGTCAGCGTGAAGCCGAGGGCCGTCTGGAACGTCAGCATGGTGCCCACGCGCGTGCGGTCCGCCAGTTCCGCGACGGCCGCCGAGAACTGCGCGGAGTCAGCCACGATCGCCACGCCCCAGATGAGCGTGATCGCCACGAGCAGGGCCGGCGAGCTGCCGAACGCGAAGCCGACGGTCGCCGCGCAGGCGCCGGAAACCGCCATCGCCGCGATGGTGATCGCGGTCCGCCCGACGCGGTCGGCGAGGTATCCGGCGGCCACGCACCCGACGGCGCCCGCGCCGATCGCGCCGAACGCACCCAGTCGCGCCGCCGTCGAGGCCTCCGCGGCAGGCAGCGACAGCGCGAAGCTCGCCTGCAGGAAGACGCCGATCCACGCCCACATCGCGTACAGCTCCCACATGTGGCCCAGGTAGCCGAAGTAGGCGAGCCGCAGCGGCGGGTCCCGGAACGCGGCGAGCATCGCCGATGGGTCGAACGGCGGCGATGGCGTTCGGTTCGGCCCGATGCCGGCGAGCAGGATGAGGAGCGCTGCGCCCCCCGCCGACAGCGACGCCGCGACGACCGGGAAACGCCAGTCGACGCCGCCGAGCGCGTTGACGAGGTGCGGGGACGCCGAGCCCAGCGTCACCGCCCCGACGAGGATGCCGACCAGCAGGCCCATGTCGCCGCGCGCCCAGGTGGAAGCGAGCTTCATGCCCACGGGGTAGACGCCGGCCATCGCCATGCCGGTGACGAAGCGCAGCAGCGGCGCGGCGAAGGTTGCGGGATCGACGGCCAGCAGCAGCGCATTCGCGGCGGCGCCCGCGAGCGCCGCCGCGGCGAAGAACCGCCGCGGGTCGACGCGGTCGGCGAGCCCAAGCGCGGCACTGGCGAGGCAGCCGACGACGAAGCCCGCCTGGACGCTGCTGGTGAGCGCCGCCTGCATGAAGCCGGAGAGGCCGAACTCGGCGACGAGCGAAGGCAGCACCGCGGTCGCCGAGAACCACAGCGCCATCGCGCCGATCTGCGCGACGGCGATGACAGCGATCGCGGCCGCCTTCGACGTCGACACGCGCGCGCGTCCGCCGGGGCCCTGCGCTAGATGCGCGGCAGCGTGACGCCCTGCTGGCCCTGGTACTTGCCGCCGCGGTCCTTGTACGAGGTCTCGCAGACCTCGTCGGACTCGAAGAAGATCACCTGCGCCACGCCCTCGTTCGCGTAGATCTTCGCCGGCAGCGGCGTGGTGTTGCTGAACTCCAGCGTCACGTAGCCCTCCCATTCCGGCTCGAAGGGCGTTACGTTCACGATGATCCCGCAACGCGCGTACGTGCTCTTCCCGAGGCAGATCGTGAGCACGTTGCGCGGTATGCGGAAGTACTCGACCGTGCGCGCGAGCGCGAACGAGTTCGGCGGGATGATGCAGACGTCGCCGGTGAAGTCGACGAACGACCCGGCGTCGAACTGCTTCGGGTCCACGATCGTCGAGTTGATGTTGGTGAAGATCTTGAACTCGCTGCTACAGCGGATGTCGTAGCCGTAGCTCGACGTGCCGTAGGAGACGATGCGCCGGCCGTCGACCTCGCGCACCTGCCCCGGCTCGAACGGCTCGATCATGCGGTGCTCGGCCGCCATGCGGCGGATCCACTTGTCGGACTTGATCACGTCGGCAGATCCTCTCTCGTTGCTCCGGCAAGCGCGGGCTCAGCGCATGGGCACGGCGGCTCAAGCGGCGCTCGCCGTTTCGTCAGCCCGGGCGACGACCTCGAGCGCGTCGACCGTCGCGCGACGCGCGCCCGGTCCAACGCGGCGGGGGCGGCGCCGAGGCATCGATGCCGTTACGTGTTCTGGACGACGATCGACGGGAACTTCGCGCTGAAGTCCTCGGCCTTGCGCGCCACCGCCACCGCGGTCTTGCGCGCGATCGCGCGGTACATCGCGGCGACCGGCCCGTCGGGGTCGGCGATCACCGTCGGCCGCCCGGCGTCGGCCTGCTCGCGGATGCGCACGTCGAGCGGCAGGCTGCCGAGGAACGGCACGTCGTAGTCCTTGCACATGCGCTCGGCGCCGCCGCTGCCGAAGATGTGCTCCGCGTGGCCGCAGTTGCTGCACACGTGGATGCTCATGTTCTCGACGATGCCGACGATGGGCACGCCGACCTTCTCGAACATCTTGAGGCCCTTGCGCGCGTCGATCAGCGCGATGTCCTGCGGCGTGGTGACGATGACCGCGCCGGTCACCGGCACCTTCTGCGACAGCGTGAGCTGGATGTCGCCGGTGCCGGGCGGCATGTCCACGACGAGGTAGTCGAGGTCGCGCCAGCGCGTGTCCTTGAGCAGCTGCTCGAGCGCCTGCGTCACCATCGGCCCGCGCCACACCATCGGCGTGTCGACGTCGATCAGGAAGCCGATCGACATCGCCTGCATCCCGTAGGCCTCCATGGGCTCGATCGTCTTGCCGTCGGTCGACTCGGGGCGTCCCGCGATGCCGAGCATCGTCGGCTGCGACGGGCCGTAGATGTCGGCGTCGAGCACGCCGACCGCCGCGCCCTCGGCGGCGAGCGCGAGCGCCAGGTTCACCGCCGTCGTGGACTTGCCGACGCCGCCCTTGCCGCTGGCGATCGCGATGATGTTCTTGACGCCGGGGATCAGCTTGACGCCGCGCTGCACGGCGTGCGCGGTGATCTTCTGCGCGACGTTCACCGTCACGCGGCCCGCGCCCGGCAGCGCGGCGATCGCCTCGACCGCCATGCGGCGCAGCTCGGCGTGCTGGCTCTTCGCGGGATAGCCCAGCGTGAGGTCGACGGTGACGTCGCTGCCCTGCACGGCGACGCGCTTCACCGCCTTCGAGGCGACGAAATCGCGGCCGGTGTTCGGATCGACGACGGAGGCGAGCCGTGCCTGGACGTCGGCTTCGGTGATGGCCATGGCTGCTGGAGGGGGGCGCGGTGGCGAAAAGGGACCGGCGATTCTACTCCGAAACGGCGGCGCGCCGCCCGCAGCGCGCGCTCGCGCGCACCCCCTTTGCTAGAATGGCCTTCCCCACCGCGACAGCAAGGTCTTCGATGAGCGCGTCCCGCCGGAGACTGTTCGTGACGACGGCGCTGCCGTACGCGAACGGCCCGTTCCACATCGGCCACATCATGGAGTACATCCAGGCCGACGTCTGGGTGCGCGCGCAGCGGATGGGCGGCCACGAGGTGCACTTCGTGTGCGCCGACGACGCGCACGGCGCGCCGATCATGCTGAAGGCGGAGAGCGAGGGCGTGACGCCGCAGGCGCTCGTCGCCTGCGTCGCGGCCACGCGGCCGAAGCACCTGGCGGGCTTCCGCATCGGCTTCGACCACTGGCACTCCACCGACTCGCCGGAGAACGTCGAGCTGTCGCAGGACATCTATCGCAAGCTCAAGTCGGCGGGACTGATCGAGGCGCGCACGATCGAGCAGTTCTACGATCCCGTGAAGGCGATGTTCCTGCCGGACCGCTACATCAAGGGCGAGTGCCCGAAGTGCGGCGCCGCGGACCAATACGGCGACGCCTGCGAGAACTGCAGCTCGGTGTACTCGCCCACGGACCTGAAGAAGCCGTACTCCGCCCTGTCCGGCGCGACGCCGGTCCTCAGGACGTCGGAGCACCACTTCTTCCGCCTCTCGGATCCGGCGTGCGTCGCGTTCCTGCGCGACTGGGCGCTGGGCGACCGGCTGCAGCCCGAGGTCGCCAACAAGGCGCGCGAGTGGCTCGACGCCGGTGGCAAGGGACTCGCCGACTGGGACATCTCGCGCGACGCGCCGTACTTCGGCATCCCGATTCCCGACGCGCCGGGCAAGTACTTCTACGTCTGGCTCGACGCCCCCGTCGGCTACCTCGCGAGCCTCAAGGCGCACCTCCGCGACCGCGGCGCCGACTTCGCGGCGTTCCTCGCCGATCCCGCCGTCGAGCAGGTGCACTTCATCGGCAAGGACATCGTCTACCACCACACGCTGTTCTGGCCGGCGATGCTGAAGTTCGCCGGCGCGCCGTACAAGGTGCCCGACCGCGTGCACGTGCACGGCTTCATCACGTTCTCGGGCGAGAAGATGTCGAAGTCGCGCGGCACCGGCATCAGCCCCGACGTCTACCTCGACCTCGGCCTCGACCCCGAGTGGCTGCGCTACTACCTCGCGGCGAAGCTCAATGGCCGCGTCGAGGACCTCGACTTCAATCCGGACGACTTCCTCGCGCGCGTCAACAGCGACCTCGTCGGCAAGTACGTCAACATCGCGAGCCGCGCGGCGCCGTTCCTCACGCGGCACTTCGACGGCCGCATCGCCACGCCGTCGGAGAACGCCGCCGCGCGCGCGGAGCGGCGGGCCGCCGCGCGGGCGGGCGCCGAGGCCGCGCGCGCGAACTACGAGGCGCGCGAGTACGGCCGCGTGATGCGCGACGCGATGCGCGTCGCGGACCGGCTGAACGAGGCGTTCGACGCGGCGCAGCCGTGGCTGCTGGCGAAGGACCCGGCGCGGCGCGACGAGCTGCAGACGATCTGCTCGCAGTCGCTGCTCGGCTTCCTGCAGCTCACCGTGACGCTCGCCCCGGTGCTGCCCGGGCTCGCCTCGCGGGTCGCGCGCGAGCTGTTCGGGCTCGGCCGCGAGCTCACATGGGACGACGCCGCGCTCGAGCCGGCGACCGTGAATCCGTTCAGGCACCTGATGCAGCGCATCGATCCGAAGCAGATCGACGCGCTGCTCGAGGGGCCCAAGGCCGCCCTCTCCCCCTCGCCCCCGGCCCCTCTCCCCGCTGACGCGGGGCGAGGGGGGGTTGCTGCTCCCCTCTCCCGCACCGCGGGAGAGGGGCCGGGGGTGAGGGAGAGCGACGCGCCGACGATCGCCATCGACGACTTCGCGAAGGTCGACCTGCGCATCGCACGCATCGTGAACGCCGAGCAGGTCGAAGGCGCCGACAAGCTCGTGAAGCTCACGCTCGACGTCGGCGAAGGCCGCCACCGCACGGTGTTCGCCGGAATCAAGGCGGCCTACCGGCCCGAGGACCTCGTCGGCCGCCTCACACCGATGGTCGCGAACCTCGCTCCGCGCAAGATGAAGTTCGGCGTGTCGGAAGGCATGGTCCTGGCCGCGTCCGGCGACGGCCCCGGCGTCTACCTGCTCGCGCCCGACACCGGCGCGCAGCCCGGCATGAAGGTGAAGTGACGACCGTGCCGCGGCCTGCGTGATCGACCTCCCGTTCCGGCCGAAGCTCGTCGACTGCCTGCGCGAGGGCTACGGCCGCGCGCAGCTCCTGCAGGACCTCGGCGCCGGCGTCACCGTCGGCGTCGTCGCGCTCCCGCTGGCGATGGCCTTCGCCATCGCCTCCGGCGTCGCGCCGCAGGCCGGCATCTTCACCGCGATCATCGCCGGCTTCCTGATCTCGCTGCTCGGCGGATCGCGCGTGCAGATCGGCGGCCCGACCGGCGCGTACATCGTCATCGTCTACGGCATCGTCGCCCAGCACGGCCTTGCGAACCTCCTCATCTGCACCGCGGCGGCGGGCGGCCTGCTGTTCGCGATGGGCGCGCTGCGCGTCGGCGGCCTCATCCGCTTCATCCCGGTGTCGATCGTCATCGGCTTCACGAACGGCATCGCGGTGCTCATCCTGCTGTCGCAAGTGAAGGACGTCCTCGGCCTGACGCTGACGCTTCCCGACGAGTTCTTCACCAAAGTCCGAGCGATCGCCGGGCACGTCGGCGAGACGAACCTCGCCGCGGTCGCGCTTGCCGCGGCATGCCTGCCGCTGCTCTGGTTCTGGCCGAAGTCGATCACCACCGGCGGCCAGGCGCTCGAGTCGCAGGTCGCGCACCCGGGCGCGACCGACGCAAGCGTCCTGCGGCGAGTGGCAGGCCCGCACGGGCTGCTCCGGATCCTCGCCAAGGTGCCGGGACCGATCGCGGTGCTGGCGCTCGCCTCGCTCGCCGCCGCGCTGCTGCAGTTGCCCGTGGCGACGATCGGCACGCGCTTCGGCGGCATTCCGCAGGCGTTGCCCGAGTTCGTCGTCCCGACGATTTCGCTGGAGACGCTGCGCAACCTCGTCGTTCCCACGGTGACCATCGCGCTGCTCGGCGCGATCGAGTCGCTGCTGTCGGCGCGGGTGGCCGACGCGATGATCGGCGACCGTCACGACCCCAACCAGGAGCTGATGGCGCAGGGCATCGCCAACGTCGTCGCGCCGTTCTTCGGCGGCATCCCCGCGACCGGCGCGATCGCGCGCACGGCGACCAACGTGCGCACCGGCGGCCGCACGCCCGTCGCGGGCATCGTGCACGCGGCCACGCTGCTGGCGATCGTGCTGGCCGCTGCCCCGCTCGCGCAGTACATCCCGCTGCCGGCGCTGTCGGCCGTGCTGGTCGTCGTCGCGCTCAACATGGGAGACTGGAAGGCGTTCCGCGAGCTTCGCCGGTACTCGTTCGCCTATCGCGTCATCCTGCTGTCGACGTTCGTCGTCACCGTCGTGTTCGACCTGACGCTGGCGGTCGAACTGGGGCTCGTGCTCGCGAGCCTGTTCTTCATCTGGCGCGTCTCCGACCTCACGCGCGTCGAGCCGCTGGCGCTTCCCGGCGCGCCGCCCGGGGTGGCCGCGTGGAAGCTGTTCGGGTCGCTCTTCTTCGGCTCGGTGGGCCGCGTCGAGCCGCTGCTCGACGCGAAGTCAAACCCGGCGCGCGTCGTGATCCTCGAGATGCACCAGGTGATCAGCCTCGACACGACGGGGCTGGAGACGCTCCAGCAGCTTGCGCGCTCGCTTGCGCGGCGCGGGGGCGGGCTCGTCCTGTGCGGGCTGACGCCGCAGCCGGCGTCGCTCGTCGCGCGCTCGGGATTCCGCGACGAACTGGGCGGGGCGAGCGTCGTCGACGACCTCGATGCCGCGCTCGCGCGGGCGCGCCAACTCGCCGCCCCGGGGCCGGATCCGACCCCGTAGTCAGCCCAGCAGGTCTCCCGCCGCCTTCCGCGCGCGCGCAGGCTTCGGCGCCTGCCGCGGCGCCGGATGCTCGGCGAGCGCCGGCGCGAGATAGTGGCCCGTGTGGCTCTCGGCCGACTGCGCGACGACCTCCGGCGGCCCTTCCGCGACGATGCGCCCGCCGCCGGCGCCGCCCTCGGGGCCGAGGTCGACGATCCAGTCGGCGGTCTTGATCACGTCAAGGTTGTGCTCGATGACGACGACCGTGTTGCCGTGGTCGCGCAGCCGGTGCAGCACCGTGAGCAGCATCTCGATGTCGTGGAAGTGCAGCCCGGTGGTCGGCTCGTCGAGGATGTAGAGCGTGCGGCCGGTGTCGCGCTTCGACAGCTCCAGCGCGAGCTTCACGCGCTGCGCCTCGCCGCCGGACAGCGTGGTCGCCGACTGGCCGAGCGTGATGTAGCCCAGGCCGACGTCGAGCAGCGTGGCCAGCTTGCGCGCGACCGCCGGCACCGGCTCGAAGAACGCGTACGCCTGCTCGACCGTCATGCCGAGCACTTCGCTCACGTTCCTGCCCTTGTAGCGCACCTCGAGCGTCTCGCGGTTGTAGCGCTGCCCGTGGCAGACGTCGCAGGGCACGTAGACGTCGGGCAGGAAGTGCATCTCCACCTTGATGAGGCCGTCGCCCTGGCAGGCCTCGCAGCGCCCGCCCTTGACGTTGAACGAGAAGCGCCCCGGTCCGTAGCCGCGCTCGCGTGCGGTGGGCGGCTCG
>JAOUIA010000027.1 GCA_029884335.1 Betaproteobacteria bacterium | reverse complement strand
CGCGAGGTCCATGAACAGGCGCCCGAGGCCCGTCATCTGCGCGAGGATGCCGAACAGCACGAAGTGGAACACGTAGGTGGCGACCACGCCCACGGCGATGCCGTAGATGCCCTCGGTGCCGATGTAGATGTGGTTGACCAGCCGGTCGACGGCGTAGCCGCGGTGCGCCAGGATGCCCGGCATGGAGCGGCCGAACAGCGCGTAGAGCAGGCACGCCATGCCGATCACCGGCAGCAGCGGGCCCATCGTGCGGCGCGAGGCCTCCATCACCATCACGATGGCGAGCACGCCCATCATGTAGTCCTGCGCGATCGGCGAGCCGACGCGGCGGATGAAGATGTCGTCGAAGAAGACGAGGAAGTACAGCGAGATCGCCGCCGCGGCGATCGCGAGCGGCCAGTCGGCCCACGACGGGCGGTCGCCCTGCCCGCCCAGGAACGGCCACGGCATGGCGATGAACGCGACGCACGCGATCAGCGCCACGAAGGCCCAGCCGTGGGGCACGTCGCCGACCGCGCCCAGACGGTCGACCAGCGCCCACGCGAGGTAGAGGTAGAACGCGGCGAACAGCGCGCTCCAGGCCCACTCGCGCATCGCGGCGCGCTGCGTCGTCGGATGCTTGCGCGGGAACACGATGAAGATGAGCCCGAGCACGAGCGTCAGGTGGAACGACCGGTGCTTGATCTCGTCGAACAGGCCGAAGCCCGCCGTGTAGACGTGGAACGACGACAGCAGCACGGCGAGCGAAGTCGCGATGAGCCCTGCCGCGCCGGCGAGCTTGCGGAAGTTCGACTCGGTGTCGAACTCGCGGATCAGCGCTTCCTGCCGCTCCTGCGAGACGGCCTCGACGCCGGCGGCGAGCGCGCCGGCGTGCGGGTTGGGCGCGTTCGCGCTCATGGCGTCGCAGGGCCTCTCACGGCGCCGGGCAGGCGCCCGGACGCGCGCCGACGACGACGGGCCGCGCGCCCCACTGGGCGAGGTCGACGTCCGACGTCGCCGTGGCCAGGCGCGGCGACTGCGCGGGATCGACGCGCGCGCGGATGCCGTCGAGCGGGCGCGTCATGCGCACGACGAACTGGTCCCCCTCGCGCGACCACGCCTCGCCGTCGGCGGCAGCCGTCGGCAGGCCGGGACCGTGCTCGGCAAAGCGCAGTTCGGTCTGCACGAGGGCGGCGCCGTCGACGCGATAGCGCTCCTCGACCGGGGTGCGCGTCACCGAGTGCACGTACCGCAGCGCGAAACCGGCTTCCCCGGCAGCGAGCGGTTGTGCGGCCAGCAGCGTGCCGTCGACCGCGGAGACGGTCAGGCAGCTGCCCGCGGCAGAAGCCGCGACAACAACGCAACCCAGGAGGGCGGACAGCGCCGCGGGCACCGGCCGCAGCCGGCGCCCGCGCGGGCGCGTCACTTGATGATGCCCTTCTCGCGGTAGTAGCGCTGCGCACCCGGGTGCAACGGGATCGACACCGACAGCAGCGCCGTCTTGAGCGAGATCTCCTTGCCCTTCGGGTGCACCTGGCCCAGGATCTCCAGGTTCTCGTAGAGGGCCTTCGTCACCTCGTAGGCCGTCTGCTCGGAGAGGCCCTCGTGCGTGGCCCAGATCGCCATCACGGCGAGCGTGTCCACGGGCGCGGTCTGGCCCTTGTAGGTATTGGCCGGCAGCTGCACCGTGGCGTAGTACGGCTGCTTCTTGCGCAGCGTCTCGATCTCGGGGCCGCTCAGGGGAACGATGCGCAGCTCGCGCGCGTTGGCGAGGTCGGTGACGGAGGCGGTGGGCGCGCCGGCGGTGATGAGCGAGGCGACGAGGTTGCCGTCCTTGATCTTGTCGACCGACTGCGCGAACGACGACAGGTCCTCGGCGATGTCCTTGCGGGTCATGCCGTGCGCTTCGAGCAGGTCGCCGAGCAGCTGCCACTGGCCCGAGCCCGGCGAGCCGGACGACACCGACTTGCCCTTCAGGTCCTTGAACGAGCGCACGTTCGCCGACGCTGCGGTCACGAGCTGCACCTGCTCGGGGTACAGCGCGCCGAGCGCACGCAGGTTCTTCACCGGCTTGCCCTCGAACTGGCCCTTGCCGTTGAACGCGGCGTCGAGGATGTCGGCGGCGACGAACGCGCTCTCGATGTCGTTGCGGGCGAGCAGCTGCGCGTTGGCGACCGACGCGCCCGAGGTCTCCGCGGTCGCGGCGAGCTTCTTGCCGCCGACGGTGGCCTTGTTCGAGATCAGCTGCGCGAGCATGCCGCCCAGCGGGTAGTACGTCCCGCCGGTGCCGCCGGTCGCGATGCCGAAGAAGACGCGGTCCTGCGCCGCGGCCGAACCCGCGAATGCGATGCCCGCGACGAGCGCGAGCGAGGCTGCCTTGCTCCGGAATGCCATCGGTTCCCCCTGTTGTCGTTCGCGCCCGAGAGACGCGATCGGCGGATTATGCCGAAATGCGGCCGCGCCCGGGTGGCCGGGTTTCCATCGCGCGGGACGTGCCGCGCTGCGGCATCATGGGCGACGGGCGCGCGCCGCGCGCGGCGGAGGACGGACATGGAGACCAGGAACCTCGGACGCTCGGGCCTCAGGGTGTCGCTGGTGGGGCTCGGCTGCAACAACTTCGGCGGCCGGATCGACGCCGCGCAGGCGCGGGCGGTCGTCGACCGCGCCATCGAGCGCGGCATCACGCTGTTCGACACCGCCGACACCTACGGCGGCCGCGGCGGCTCGGAGCGCCTGCTCGGCGAGGTGCTGGGAGCACGCCGGCAGGACATCGTGCTGGCGACCAAGTTCGGCAATGCGATGGACGACGCGGGCGTCATGAAGGGAGGCTCGCGCCGCTACCTGATGGCGGCGGTCGAGGCGAGCCTGAAGCGCCTGCGCACCGACTGGATCGACCTGTACCAGCTCCACAAACCGGATCCGGATACGCCGATCGAGGAGACGCTGCGCGCGCTCGACGACCTCGTGCGGCAGGGCAAGGTGCGCTACGTCGGCTGCTCGAACCTGGCGGCGTGGGCGGTGGCCGACGCGGCGTGGACCGCGCGGCATCTCGGCCTTGCACCGTTCGTGAGCGCGCAGGACGAGTACAGCCTGCTCGTGCGCCGTCACGAGCGCGAGTTGCTGCCCGCGCTGCGCGCCTACGGCATGGGCCTGCTGCCGTACTACCCGCTCGCATCGGGCCTGCTGACCGGCAAGTACAAGCGTGGCGCGTCGCTGCCCGATGGCTCGCGGCTCGCCAACAGCAAGGCGTGGGCCGAGCAGTTCCTCACGCCCCGCAATTGGGATGTCGTGGAGGCGCTGGAGCGCTTCTGCCGCGAGCGTGGCCGCGGCCTCGTCGACCTCGCGTTCTCCTGGCTCGCCGCGCAGGCGCCTGTGGCCAGCATCATCGCCGGGGCGACCTCGCCGCAGCAGGTCGACGTCAACGTCGCCGCCGCGGGGTGGAAGCTCACTTCCGACGAGCTGGCGGAGGTCGACCGGATTTCGGCGGGCTGATCGCCATTCCCGCAAGACGGGCGGCCCGCTCCGCCCATCCGCGTGCCATGCTCGCCCCCGGCGGACGACGCCGGGTGCGCTGCGCGTCGAATTGCTGCGCGCAGTCAACATCCGGCGGCGGAGAAGGCAGATCATTTGGATCAACGATCGCTTCTTCCCGCCCAGCTGGAGGTGAGCATGAATGCCCTGCGATGCGTCCCGTCACGCGTCAGTCGGTGGGCACGAGCTCCAGCACGCAGCGCGGCCCTCGCGGCTACCTTCCTCGTGTCGACTTTGGCCGCGGTCGCCTGCCTGGCACAACCCAGCGGCACGGCCGTCGAGTACCACCACGCGTCTTTCAACCACTACTTCATCACCGCCGACGCGGGCGAGATTTCGTTCCTCGACGGCGGCGGGTTCGGAGGCGTCTGGCGGCGCACCGGCCAGACGATACCCGTGTGGATCGCGGCCGGACCGGGCACGCTGGAGACCTGCCGGTTCTTCACGGGAGCCACTTACGCCCCGAAGAGTTCGCACTTCTACACGCCCTACGCGCACGAATGCACCCTGCTGAAGAGCGACCCGCGGTGGCAGTACGAGGGCGTTGCGTTCCAGCTCATGGTCAACGCGACCGGGGTGTGCCCCGGCGGCACCGCTCCGCTCTATCGCCTGTACAACAACAACATGAGCGGCGCCCCGAACCATCGCTACACGGCGAGCCGGGCGATCTTCGAACAGATGCGGGCGCAGACGTGGACGCCGGAAGGGTCCGGGCCTGCAACGGTGTTCGCTTGCATTCCCGGCAGCACGCAAGCTGTCGCGGGGAGCGGGTACTGGGACGGAACGACGAGCGCGGGCGAACAGATCTTCGGTGCGATGTTCGACGACGGGTCGTTCTACTTCCTCTACGCCGGCGGGAGCAGCGTGGGCCTGGTGGACGGCAGGGCGACGTTCTCCGGCTCGTCGTTCTCCGCGCCGCAAGCGCGCGACTTCGTCATGCGCCCGCAGCCGGCCGAGTACGTCGCCAACGTCTCCGGTACGGCAGTGGCGCAATCGAGGATGAGCGGGACCATCGCCACCAGCCAGCGCACGCGCACGTTTGCCGCAACCTACGCAGGCGCGACAGGTGCGCCGGTATCGCTCGAGCAGATCGCGGGCACCTACGATGGCGTGGCGGCCTCGCAGGAGGGCTCCATCGAGATCCTGCTCACGGTATCGCCGTCCGGCGCGGTGTCGGGGAGTTCCGCGGGGTGCACGTTCACGGGCACGCTGTGGCTTCGCGGCACCACGGCCAGCGCCGACGCCACCATCGTCCACGGCGGCACGGGCTGCGCGCTCGGCAGCGCGTCGACGACCGGCATTGCAGTCTACATGCCTGACGTCAACGGGTTGTTGATAGTCACGCAGTCGCCCGACCTGGACGACGTTTTCATGTTCGTGGGAGTGAAGTAGCGGCGGAGTCGTCCCGAATCCACACCTGCAACCGCTCGTCGCCTCGTTCCGGAAGCGGCGCAACCCTTGCATGTGCAGGCGCAACGCCCCGGCGTCGGGGCGGCGGATGGAGGTGACGATGAAGCCGGAAATCGCGAACGAGGACTTCCTGTCCGGCGAGTTCGAGGGGCTCGTCGAGGCGGCGCACGTGGTGCAGGACGGCATCGAGCGGGGCCTGCCCGTGCGCCGCATCCTGTTCGAGGTGCTCGAGCTCGCCGACCGCGTCAACGTCTCGCGCACTCTGCGCTTCGACGCTGACGAGTGCGAGTTCGTCGCGCGCGCGTCGTAGCGCGCGTCCCCCTCACCCCCGGCCCCTCTCCCCGCTGGCGCGGGGCGAGGGGCCGGGGGTGAGGGGCCAGAGAGGAGTCAGCCCGCCTGCCCGCGGTGCGCCCACGCCGCCGTGCGCCACTCGACGGCCGCGGACCCCTAGAGCAGCGACGCCTGCCGCTGCGCCGAGGTGTTGACGTCGACGACCGCGAGCGCGGTCATGTTGACGAGCCGGCGCACGGTCGCGGACGGCGTGAGGATGTGGCAGGGCTTCGCGACGCCGAGCAGGATCGGACCCAGCGTCACGCCGCCGCCCGAGGCCGCCTTGAGCAGGTTGAACGCGATGTTCGCGGCGTCGAGCGTCGGCATGATCAGCAGGTTCGCCCCGCCCCTGAGGCGGGAGCCCGGGAACGCGGCTTCGCGCACCGCCTCGTCGAGCGCCGCGTCGCCGTGCATCTCGCCCTCGACCTCGAGGTCCGGCGCCATCCCGGCGAGCAGCGCCAGCGTGTCGCGCATCTTGCGCGCCGACGGATGATCGCTGGTGCCGAAGCTCGAGTGCGACAGCAGCGCGACACGCGGCTCGATGCCGAAGCGGCGGATCTCCTCGGCCGCGAGCAGCGTGATCTCCGCCAGCACGTCGGCGGGCGGGTCGTAGTTGACGTAGGTGTCCGCGATGAACACCGTGCGCCCCGGCAGCATCACCGCGTTCATCGCGGCGTACTGCCGCGCGCCCTTCCGCAGGCCGATCACCTGGTCTACGTAGCCGAGGTGCAGCGCGTGCGTGCCGAACGTGCCGCACAGCATCCCGTCGGCCTCGCCGCGGTGGACCATCATGGCGCCGATCAGCGTCAGCCGCCGGCGCATCTCGATCTTCGCGTACTGCTGCGAGACGCCCTTGCGCCGCGTGAGCCGGTAGTACTCGGTCCAGTAGTCGCGGTAGCGCGGGTCGTACTCCGGGTTGACGACCTCGAAGTCCGTGCCCGGGCGGATGCGCAGCCCGTGGCGCGCGATGTGCCGCTCGATGACCGCCGGACGGCCGACGACGATCGGCTTCGCCAGCCCCTCGTCGACGACGACCTGCGCGGCGCGCAGCACGCGCTCGTCCTCGCCCTCGGCGTAGACGATCCGCCGCGGCGCGAGCTTGGCGGCCTGGAACACCGGCTTCATCAGCAGGCCGGAGTGGTAGACGAACGTGGTGAGCTTCTCGCGGTACGCGGCGAAGTCGGCGATCGGCCGCGTCGCCACCCCGGATTCCATCGCCGCCTTCGCCACGGCGGGCGCGATCATGACGATCAGCCGCGGATCGAAGGGCTTCGGGATCAGGTAGTCCGGGCCGAACTTCAGGTCCTGCACGTCGTAGGCGGCGGCGACGATGTCCGACTGCTCGGCCATCGCGAGGTCGGCGATCGCGTGCACGGCGGCGAGCTTCATCGGCTCGTTGATCTGCGTTGCGCCGACGTCGAGCGCGCCGCGGAAGATGAACGGGAAGCAGAGGACGTTGTTGACCTGGTTCGGGAAGTCCGAGCGGCCGGTGGCGATCACCGCGTCGGGCCGCGCCGCCTTCGCGACGTCGGGCATGATCTCGGGCTCGGGATTGGCGAGCGCGAAGATCAGCGGCCTCTCCGCCATCAGCGCGAGCCACTCGGGCTTCAGCACCTTCGCCGCGGAGAGGCCGAGGAACACGTCCGCCTCCGGCAGGACGTCGACGAGGCTGCGCGCCTGCGTGCGCTGCGCATAGCGCGCCTTGTGCTCGTCCATCAGCGCCGTGCGGCCCTCGTACACCACGCCCTCGATGTCGGCGACCCAGATGCTCTCGCGCCGCACGCCCAGCGCGACGAGGAGGTCGAGGCAGGCGAGCGCCGCCGCGCCGGCGCCGGAGACGACCATCTTCACCTCGCCGATCGACTTGCCGACCACGCGCAGCCCGTTGATCAGCGCCGCGCCCACGATGATCGCGGTGCCGTGCTGGTCGTCGTGGAACACGGGGATGCGCATGCGCTCGCGGCAGCGGCGCTCGATGTGGAAGCACTCGGGCGCCTTGATGTCCTCGAGGTTGATGCCGCCGAACGTGGGCTCGAGCGCGCAGATCATGTCGACCAGCCGGTCGGGGTCGCGCTCTGCAATCTCGATGTCGAAGCAGTCGATGCCGGCGAACTTCTTGAACAGCACCGCCTTGCCTTCCATGACGGGCTTCGCGGCTAGCGGGCCGATCGGACCCAGCCCCAGCACGGCCGTGCCGTTCGTGATCACGCCGATCAGGTTCGCGCGCGCCGTGAGCGCCGAGACCTGCGCGGGGTCGCGCACGATCTCGTCGCACGCGGCCGCAACCCCGGGGGAGTAGGCAAGGGCCAGGTCGCGCTGGTTGGTGAGCTGCTTGGTCGCGGCGAGCGCGATCTTCCCCGGCGGGTAGGCGCGGTGGTATTCGAGCGAAGCTTCGCGGATGTTCTCGTCGGACATGGCGGCGTTTCCTTTGCGGCGATCATAGCCGAAGGGCTTTTCGGGCCACGGGAACCTCCCGGCGGCGCTGACGACTATCGCGGAGCAGGCTGCCCTACGCTGCCACCCTTGACGTGCCACAAATCCGGCAACGCCCCCCCATCTATAATCCGAACGCGGGTTTCGCGGCAGTTCCGGGCGCGCCGCCCTGCCGATTGCTGCCGATAACCCACTCCCGATGCTCGAAGCCCACGACCTCGCCGGACGACGGGGACACGCCGACCTGTTTGCCGGCGTGGGCTTCCGGCTTGCCGCCGGGGAGGCGCTGGTCGTGACCGGGCCCAACGGGACGGGGAAGACTACGTTGTTGCGGATGTTGGCCGGGCTGTCCGCTCCGGCCGCCGGGGAAATCCGGCTGAACGGCAACAAGGTGGCACCATATTCGCAGGAACTTCGCTCTTCTGTTGCCTACGCAGGCCATCTTCCGGCATTGAAAGACGAATTGACTGCGGAGGAGAATCTATCCTCGCTGGTTCAGCTGGCAGGAGCGCCGGTTGCCGTGCCCGAGCTTCGTGCCGCGCTCGACGCGGTCGCGCTCGGACGCCGGCGGAACCTGCCGGCGCGCGTCCTCTCGGCCGGACAAAGGCGCCGCATCGGGCTCGCCCGCCTCGCGGTGCTGCGCCGGCCCGTCCTGGTGCTGGACGAGCCGGCGACCGCGCTGGACGCGGCCGGCATCGATCTGCTTGCGAAGCTCGTCCACGAGCACCTCGACCGCGGCGGCGTCGCGGTGCTCGCCACGCACCAATCGCTCGGCCTCGAGCCGGAGCGGGTGCGATCGCTGGTGCTGGGCGGATGACGATGGCGGCCACCGCCCCCCCGGGCGTCGAAGCCGCCTTCGGCGCAGGAGGCGACGGTGCACTGGCGGGCCTCCGGTGGGCCGTGGCCCGCGACCTGCGGCTCGCGATGCGCTCGCGCGCGGAACTCGGCGTGCAGCTGCTGTTCTACGTGATCGTCGTCGCGCTCTTCCCGCTGTCGATGACGCCCGAGCGCAACCTGCTCGCGACGATGGGCCCCGGCGTGCTGTGGGTCGCCGCGCTGCTCGCCTCCCTGCTGTCGTTGCCGCGCCTTTTCGCCACCGACCACGCCGACGGAACGCTCGAGCAGATCGCCTTGTCGCCCTACCCCCTCGAAGCGCTGATCGCCGGCAAGGTGCTCGCGCACTGGCTGACCACGGGACTTCCCGTCGCGCTGCTCGCGCCGCTGCTCGCGCTGCAGTACTACCTCGACGGCGAGAGCGTCGGGGTCCTCGTCGCGGGGCTGCTGCTCGGCACGCCGATCCTCTCGCTGCTCGGCGCGGTCGGCGCCGCGCTCACGCTCGGACTGCGCGGCGGCGGCGGCAGCCTGCTCGCGCTGCTCATCCTGCCGCTGTACGTGCCCGTGCTGATCTTCGGCGCAGGCGCGGTCGACTCCGTCCGCGCGGGCCTGGGCGCCACGGCCAACCTCTCGCTGCTCGGCGCAGGGCTCGCGCTCGCCCTGGTGGGTACGCCTTTCGCCGCGGCCGCGGCCGTGCGCATCGCACTCGACTGACGGAAACCGCGAACGATGGCACTCAACTGGACCAGGTACGCGTCGCCGGCGTCGTTCCACCCGCTGGCGGGGAAGCTGATCCCGTGGTTCGGCTGGGGCGCGGCGGTGCTCGCCGCGATCGGGCTGTGGCTGGGCTTCGCCGTCGCGCCCACCGACTTCCAGCAGGGCGAGGTCTACCGCATCATCTTCATCCACGTGCCCTCGGCGTGGATGTCGATGTTCCTCTACGTCGTCATGGCCTTCTGGGGCGCGCTGCTGCTCGCCTTCAACACGCGCCTGTCGGGCATGATGGCGCAGGCCATCGCCCCCACCGGCGCGCTGATGACCTTCCTCGCCCTGTGGACCGGCGCGCTGTGGGGACGGCCGACCTGGGGCACCTACTGGGCGTGGGACGCGCGGATGACCTCCGAGCTGATCCTGCTGTTCCTCTACCTGGGCATCATCGCGCTGCGCCAGGCGATCGGCGAGGCGCGGCGGGCCGACCGCGCCTGCGCCGTGCTGTCGCTGGTGGGGGTGGTGAACATCCCGATCATCTACTACTCGGTGCAGTGGTGGAACACGCTGCACCAGGGCGCGTCGGTGAAGCCGACGGGGTCGTCGATGGAGGCGACCATGCTGTGGGGCATGCTGGTGATGAGCTTCGCGTTCTGGTTCTACGCCATCGCCGTGGTGCTCTCGCGGGTGCGCTCGATCATGCTGGAGCGCGAGCGCAGCGCGGCGTGGGTCGCCGCGCTGCCCGAAGTCGGGAGCGCAAGGTAGCTCCCGCACCGATGAAAGGCTCACACAACAACGCCATCGTCGTCCCCGCGCATGCGGGGACCCAGTGTCTATCCGGCGCAACGACGCTGGATTCCCGCTTGCGCGGGAATGACGCCCTCGGGAGGAGCGCACCATGAACCACTGGCACTTCATCCTCGGCGCCTACGGCGTCACCGTCCTCCTGCTGATCGTCGAGGTCGTCGCCCTGCGCGCGCGACGCCGCAACGCCGTCGCCGCCGCGCAGGCAAGCATCGAGAACCTTCCCACGCCATGAAGCCCCGTCACCGTCGCATCGCCTGGATCCTCGCCGGCATCGCCGTGCTCGGCGTCGCCGTCGCGCTCGTCCTGAACGCGTTCCAGTCCAACCTCGTGTTCTTCTTCTCGCCCACCGACGTCGCCGAGAACAAGGCGCCGCAGGGCCGCACGTTCCGCATCGGCGGCCTGGTCGAGGAGAAGAGCGTGCGCCGCGACGGCATCGTCGTGCACTTCAAGGTGACCGACACCGCGAAGACGATCCCCGTCACCTACCAGGGCATCCTCCCCGACCTCTTCAAGGAGGGCAAGGGCGTGGTGGCGCAGGGGAAGCTCCAGCCCGACGGCACGTTCGTCGCGAGCGAAGTGCTGGCCAAGCACGACGAGAACTACATGCCGCCGGAAGCCGCGGCGGCAGTCAACAAGGCGCACATCGACGCGGCGGAGAAGAACGCCGCGAAGACGCTCGCGCACTGACAAGGGCAGCCCATGATTCCGGAACTCGGACACTTCGCGCTGATCCTGGCGCTCCTGCTCTCCGCCGTGCAGGCGGCGCTGCCGATCGTCGGCGCGCACAGGCGCGTGCCCGCGTGGATGGCGGTCGCGCGGCCGGCCGCGCAGGCGCAGTTCCTGTTCGTGGCCTTCGCGTGGGCGTGCCTCGCCTGGTCGTTCTACGTGAACGACTTCTCGGTGCTCAACGTCGCGACGAACTCCAACACCACGCTGCCGGCGCCCTACCGCATCGCGGCGACCTGGGGCTCGCACGAAGGCTCGATGCTGCTGTGGGTGCTGATGCTCTCCGGCTGGAGCGTCGCGGTGTCGCTCGCGAGCCGCCACCTGCCCGACGAGATGGTCGCGAGGGTGCTCGGCGTGATGGGCTTCGTCGCGGCCGGCTTCCTGCTGTTCATGCTCACGACCTCCGATCCGTTCGACCGCATCTTCCCGGTGCCCGCGGAAGGGCGCGACCTGAACCCGCTGCTGCAGGACCCGGGCATGGTCTTCCACCCGCCGATGCTCTACATGGGCTACGTCGGCTTTTCCGTGGCCTTCGCGTTCGCGGTCGCGGCGCTGCTCGGCGGGCGGCTGGACGCGACGTGGGCGCGCTGGTCGCGGCCGTGGACCACGCTCGCGTGGGTGTTCCTGACGCTCGGCATCATGATCGGCAGCTGGTGGGCATACTACGAGCTGGGCTGGGGCGGCTGGTGGTTCTGGGACCCGGTGGAGAACGCGTCGTTCATGCCGTGGCTCGTCGGCACCGCGCTGATCCACTCGCTCGCCGTCACCGAGAAGCGCGGCACGTTCAAGGCGTGGACGGTGCTCCTCGCAATCGCGGCATTCTCGCTGTCGCTGCTCGGCACTTTCCTGGTGCGCTCCGGCGTGCTCACGTCGGTGCACGCGTTCGCCACGGACCCGCGGCGCGGCATCTTCATCCTGATGTTCCTCGCCGTGGTCATCGGCGGTTCGCTGCTGATCTTCGCGCTGCGCGCGCCCAAGGTCGGCACCGGGGGCAGCTTCGACGCCGTGTCGCGCGAGTCGGCACTGATGGCGAACAACGTGCTGCTCTCGGTGGCCTGCGCGACGGTGCTGCTCGGCACGCTCTACCCGCTGTTCCTCGACGCGCTCTCGCTGGGCAAGATCTCGGTCGGCCCGCCGTACTTCGACGCGGTGTTCGTCCCCGTGATGGCCCCGCTGGTCTTCCTCATGGGCGTGGGCCCGCTCGCGAAGTGGAAGCAGGCGAGCCTCCCCGATCTCGCCACGCGCCTCAAGTGGGCGTTCGCGGTCGCGGTCGTCCTCGCCGCTCTCCTGCCGTTCCTCGCGGACGCGTGGAAGCCCGGCGCGGCCTTCGGCCTGCTGCTGGCCCTGTGGATCGTGGCCACGACGTTCGTCAACGTGCGCGAGCGCGCGGCGGGCGCGCAGGGCGGCGCGCTGGCGCGGCTCGCCAGGCAACCGCGCGGCTGGTGGGGGATGCTGCTCGCGCACCTCGGCGTCGCGGTGTTCATCGTCGGCGTGACGATGGTCAACAGCTACCAGACCGAGCGCGACGTGAAGATGGCGCCCGGCGACACGGTGACCATCGGGCGCTACACGTTCAGGTTCGAGGGCACCGCGGAGACGCCCGGCCCCAACTACCGCGCGGTGCGCGGCACGTTCGACGTCGCGCGCGACGGCATCTCGTTCGAGAAGCTGATGCCGGAGAAGCGCGTCTACGCGTCGCAGCGGAGCATGCCGATGACCGAGGCGGCGATCGACAGCGGGATCTTCGGCGACCTCTACGTGTCGCTCGGCGAGCCGATCGAGGGCCAGGCCTGGGCCGTGCGCGTCTACCGCAAGCCGTTCGTCACGTGGATCTGGTTCGGCTGCATCGTGATGGCGCTAGGCGGCCTGGTCGCGCTCTCCGACCGCCGCTACCGGCTCGCGCGCCGCGAGCAGGCGCTGCCGGCCGCGGCGGCCGCGGCGCGCTGAACGGGGAAGCGCGCGATGAACAGGAAGCTCCTCATCCCGCTCGCCGTCTTCGGCGTCGTCTTCGCATTCCTGCTGGTGGGCCTCGGCCTCAACCCGCGGGAGGTGCCGAGCCCGCTGATCGGCAAGCCCGCGCCCCAGTTCCAGCTAAAGCGCCTGCACGATCCCGCGCAGGCGTTCGGCACCGCCGACATGAAGGGCAAGGTGTGGCTGCTCAACGTGTGGGCGTCGTGGTGCGTGGCCTGCCGCGAGGAGCACCCGCTGCTCGTCGAGCTCGCCAGGGCCAAGATCGTCCCCATCGTCGGCCTCGACTACAAGGACGACCCCGCCGCCGGCATCCAGTGGCTGCGGCAGCACGGCGATCCCTACGACCTCTCCGTGGTCGACCGCGACGGCGCCGTAGGCATCGACTACGGCGTCTACGGCGTCCCCGAGACGTTCCTGATCGACAAGGCCGGCGTCATCCGCTACAAGCACATCGGCCCGGTCACCGCGCAGGCGCTCGAGAAGAAGATCATCCCGCTCGTCCGCGAGCTGCAGAAATCATGACCGCCCCCCTTCGCCGTCTCGCCGCCGGCGCGCTGTGCGCGCTGGCACTTGCCGCCGCGCCGCTCGCGCACGCCGCGGACGCCGTGCCCACCGCGAAGGACCCGGTCGCGCAGGCGCGCGCGGTCCGCCTCTCCGAGCAGCTGCGCTGCCTCGTCTGCCAGAACCAGACGATCGCGGAGTCGAACGCGGACCTCGCGGTCGACCTGCGCCGTCAGGTGAACGAGCAGATCGCGGCCGGCCGCAGCGACGACGAGATCGTCAAGTACATGACCGACCGCTACGGCGACTTCGTCCTCTACAAGCCGCCGTTCAAGGCCACCACGCTGCTGCTGTGGGGCGGGCCGGCGCTGCTGCTCCTGGTCGGGCTGGCCCTGCTCGTGCGCCTCGTGCGCGATCGCCGCCGCGCGCCCGCGCCCGCCCCGCTCAGCGCGGAGGACCGCGCGCGCGCGGAAGCGCTGCTTGCCGGAACCACGAAGGACCCGTCGTGATCACGTTCGCCGTCGTCGCCGCCGCCATGCTGCTGGCGGCCCTCGCCTGGATCCTGGTGCCGCTGCTCAAGCGCCGGCCCGTCGCCGCGATCGCCAGCGAGGCCAGCAATCTCGCCGTCCTGCGCGACGCCCGTGCCGAATTGGAGGCCGACCTCGCCAACGGCACGATTTCCGCCGATCAGTACGATGTCTCGCGCACCGAGCTCGATCGGCGCGTGCTGGAGGAGACGCGCGCGTCCGACGCGGACTCGGTCACCCCGCAGCGCTCGGGCGCGCTCACCGGCGCGATCGTGGCCGCGCTGATGCCCATCGCCGCCGTCGTCCTCTACCTCGTGCTCGGCACGCCCTCGGCGCTCTCGCCGGACGCGGCCCGCTCCGCCGGCGCCCCGAGCGACGAGCAGCACGCGACTTCGCCGCAGCAGATCGAGGCGATGATCGAGCAGGTCAAGCAGAAGCTCGCCGCCGACCCGAACAACGTCGACGGCTGGGTGGTCCTCGCGCGCACCTACTACGTGACGGGCCGCGCGGAAGAGGCCGTGAAGGCCTACGAGAAGGCGACGTCGCTGGTCCCGGACCACGCCGACCTCCTCGCCGACTACGCCGACGCGCTGGGCGTGGCGCAGGGCCGCTCGCTGGACGGCAAGCCGGAGGAGATCATCGCGCGCGCGCTCAAAGCCGATCCGAACCACTGGAAGGCGAACGCGCTCGCGGGCACGGTCGCGTTCAACCGCAAGCAGTACGCGAAGGCAGCCGGGTACTGGGAACGCGCGACTGCCGCGGTGCCTCCCGACTCGCCGATCGCGCAGTCGCTCGCCGGCAGCCTCGCCGAGGCGCGCCAGCTCGCCGGGATGCCCGCCGCCGCGCCCGCGGCGCCCGCCGTGGCTGCGGCGTCCCCGCCGCCGTCCCCGGCAGCGGGCGGAGCGCGCGTCGCGGGACGCGTCGCGCTGTCCCCCACTCTCGCCGCGAGCGTGCAACCCGAGGACGCCGTCTACGTGTTCGCGCGGCCGGCCGACGGCTCGCGCGCGCCGCTCGCGCTGCTGCGCAAGCAGGTGAAGGACCTGCCGCTCGACTTCACGCTCGACGACTCGATGGCGATGGCGCCGAACATGAAGCTGTCGAATCACGCCGAGGTGGTCGTCGGCGCCCGGGTGTCGCGCTCGGGCAGCCCGATGCCTGCGTCGGGCGACTTCGAGGGCCTCTCCGCGCCCGTCAGGCTCGGCGCGTCCGGCGTCGCGCTCACCATCGACAAGCGCATTCCCTGACTCGCCGGAGTCCGCGTTTTCGGCTTGATCTGCATTAAGCGCTCCAACGGTGCGCGCCGCAGCGGTTGACCTGCGGCAAATCTGGCTCTCCGCGCACGCCGGCTCTCGCCGCCGCGACGCTAGACTTCTCCGAGCACCAAGCTCGTCTCGGAGGGACATTGGATGACCAGGCTTCGCCAGCTTGTCGGCCTTGCCACCGCCGCGTTTGCCGCCCTGGCTTTCGCAGCCTCGGTTCAAGCGCAATCCGCGATCCCGGCCAAGCCGGCCGCCACACCCAAGCCGGCCGCGACGTCGGCCAAGCAGGTCGCAGCCGACAGCGCCGCGTGCTACGGCTGCCACGCGCCGATCAAGGAATTCCACGTCGGCGCCAGGCACGCGACCGTCGGCTGCGCTGCGTGCCACGACGGCGTTGCGGCGCACCTGGCGAACGCCAAGTCCCGCCCGGTCACCAAGACCGACCCGGCGGTGTGCGGCAGCTGCCACGCGAACCAGTACCGCACGATGTACACGATGAACCCGGAGAAGACGGCGCGTAAGTCGAAGACGCTGGCGACCGGCCCCTCGCCGAATCCGGCGTTCGACAAGCTGATGCAGCCGCACGGCTTCACGCGCGAGCACAACGAGCCGCGCTCGCACGCGTTCATGCTCTACGACCAGTTCGTCGTCGACCGCGCCTTCGGCGGCCGCTTCGAGAACAAGGAAGGCTGGCGCGGGCTCGCCAAGTTCGGCGGCAACTTCAAGGTCTGGGACGTGCTCGAGGACAAGCAGCCTGGCGCCGACCACAAGGCGTTCAAGCCAGGGACCGCCGCGGCCGCGAACCCCGTGTGCATGTCGTGCAAGACCGCCGACCACATCCTCGACTGGGCCTACCTCGGGGACCCGGTGCCGGGCGCGAAGTGGAGCCGCACGTCCAAGGTGCAGGAGTTCGTCAAGGACACCAACCACGCGCTCAACTGCTTCTTCTGCCACGACCCGCACTCGGCCAAGCCGCGCGTCATCCGCGACGGCCTGATCCAGGCGCTGACCCGTCCCGAGAAGGACACGCTGTGGCACAAGGACGCGCGGGCCGGGAAGATCGAGGTGAAGGACCTCGGCGTGCGCGGCTACACGCGCAAGATCGCCACGCTGGACCGCTACGACATGAACCTGCAGTGTGGCCAGTGCCACGTCGAGTACAACTGCAACCCCGGCACCGACCCGACGACGGGCCAGCCGATCGGCATGACCGATGCGCGGACGAACCACTTCCCGTTCAAGAAGGTCGACGAGATCGGCAAGCACTACACGGACCTCAAGTTCCGCGACTTCCGCCACGCCATCACCGGCGCGCTGCTGTGGAAGGCGCAGCACCCCGACGTCGAGAACTACTACGGCAGCAAGCACCAGAAGGCCGGCGTCGAGTGCTCGAGCTGCCACATGCCCAAGGTGAAGGACGCGAAGACCGGCAAGACCTACACCTCGCACTGGCAGACCTCGCCGAAGCACTACATCAAGGAGACCTGCCTCGCCTGCCACAGCGAGTGGAAGGCCGAGCAGGCGATCTATGTGATCGATTCCCTGAAGAACCGCTTCTTCGGCAAGCTGCGCGCGGCCGAGTACGCGCTCACGCGGTTCGTGGACAAGTTCGAGGAGGCGCGCGGCCTCGGCGTGGACGACGCGACGCTCGCCAGGGCGCGCGAGATCCACTACGACGCGCACATCCACTGGGAGTGGTGGACGGCGAGCAACGGCGCGCACTTCCACAGCCCCGACGAGGCCAACGACTCGATCCAGAAGGGCGTGGCGTTCTCCAACGAGGGCATCAAGCTGCTCGACGACGCGATGGCGAAGCGCCGCGCGGACCTCGCAAAGCCTGTCGCGGCGGCTGCCTCCGCGAGCGTGCCCGGGAAGTAGCGTCGGCACGCGTCTGACGCCAATCAAGGCGAGGCCTCGTGCCTCGCCTTTTTTTCGGCAGGCGCCGGATAATCGAGCCTCGGTTCCCGATCATGCCCGATTCATCGCACGTCTACTGGCTCGTCGCCGCGGCCGCCGCCGCCGTCGCGCTTGCGTTCGCGCTGCCCCGCTTCGTCGGCCGCGCCCCAGGGCTGCCCGGCACGACCGTCGTGCTCGCCGTCGCGCTGCCCGTCCTGGCATTGGCCGTCGCCATGGCGCTGTTCCCGTCGGGCGGTGACGACGAGATCCCCGGTCCGGAGGCGGAGGGCGAGACCTACCGCGCGCGACTCGTCGCGCACGTGGCGAGCAAGCCCCGCGACGGCCGCGCCTGGGTCGCGCTCGCGCGGCTGGACATGGACGCGGACCGCTTCGCCGAAGCCGCGCAGCACTTCGCGAAGGCGATCGAGGTGTCGGCGAAGATCGCGCGCGACCCCGGCGTGCTGTGCGAGTACGCCGACGCGCTCGGCATGGCCCAGGGCGGCCGCCTCGAGGGCGAGCCCGCCGCCGCCGTCGAGCGCGCGCTCGCGCTCGATCCCTCGCACCCGAAAGCGCTGGAGATGGCCGGCAGCGCCGCCTACGAGCGCGGCGACTTCCGCAAGGCGGTCGGGCACTGGCGCGCGCTCCTCCCCCACTTCCCCGAGGGCACGGCTGCGCGCACCGAGCTCGCCGCCGCCATCGATCGCGCGGAGCGGCGCGCCGCACTCACGCTGCCACCTGCCGCCGCGTCGCGCGGCGGCTGACACGCAAGCCATGGACACTCCGACTGCTTCGTTCGACGTGCTGGTCATCGGCGCCGGCATTTCCGGCCTCACGGTCGCCCACACGCTGCAAAGCGCCGGCGCGGACGTCGGCGTCGTCGACGCGGGCGACGCGCCCGGCGGGGTGATCGCGACACGCGAGCGCGACGGCTTCCTCTACGAGACCGGCGCGAACAGCGCGCTCGACACTTCGCCCTTGATCGACCGGCTGTTCGCCGACGTCGGCGTGCTCGGCGAGCGCCGCGACGCGGGCGCGGTCGGCTCGAAGCGCTTCATCGTTCGCGGCGGGAAGCTCGTCGCGTTGCCGACCTCGCCCGGCGCATTCCTCGCCACGTCAGCCTTTACGCTGGGCGCGAAGCTGCGGCTGCTGCGCGAGCCGTTCGTCGCGCCCGCGGCCGCCGGCGCCGAGGAGTCGATCGCCGACTTCGTGCGGCGGCGCCTCGGCAACGAGTTCCTCGACTACGCGATCGACCCGTTCGTCTCCGGCATCTACGCGGGCGACCCCGAGCGCATCTCGGTGCCCGCCGCGTTCCCCCGCCTGCACGCGCTCGAGCAGAAGTACGGCAGCCTGATCCGCGGGCAGATCCGGGGCGCGAAGGAGCGCAGGCAGCGCGGCGAGGCCTCGAAGAACGCGGCGAAGAGCTTCAGCTTCGCCCGCGGCATGGACACGCCAGCGCGGGCGATCGCGCGCAGGCTCCTGCGCTGCGAGACGGGCGTGCGCGTGACGTCGGTTACGCGCGGTCGCGACGCATTCGCGGTCGAGGGAATGCGGCGCGGCGAGCGCGTGCGCTACGCGGCTCGCAGCGTGGTCGTGAGCGCGGCCGCGCACGCCGCCGCGCCGATGTTCGACGCGAGCGCCCCCGCGCTCTCGCGCGCGCTGGCGGCGGTCGAGTACGCGCCCGTGTGCGTCGTCGCCTCGGCGTTCCGGCGCGCGGACGTGGCGCACCCGCTCGACGGCTTCGGCGTGCTGGTGCCGAAGAAGGAGCGGCGGCGCATCCTCGGCACGCTCTTCTCCAGCAGCCTGTTCGAGGGGCGCGCGCCGCCCGGGCACGCGCTGCTGACGACCTTCGCCGGCGGACGCCGCAACCCGGACCTCGCGGCGCTCGACGACGGCGCGCTGCTGCGCGCCGTGAGCGGGGACCTCGAAGGGCTGCTCGGAGCGCGCAACGCGCTGTGGCACGAGATCGTCCGGTGGCCGCAGGCGATCCCGCAGTACACGATCGGGCACCTCGCGCGCATCGCCGCCGTGGACGCGGCCGCCGCCGCGCTGCCTGGCCTCCACTTCTGCGCGAACTGGCGCGGCGGCGTGGCCTTCGGCGACTGCATCAAGAACGGGGTCGAACTTGCCGAGCGGCTGCGAAGCACGCTCGCCGCTCCTGTCCCCGCGGCGTAGGCGGTCTCAGAGGGGAGCGCCGCAGTTCCAGCAGAGGTCGAAGTTCGCCGGCGACTCCTCGCCGCACTTCGCGCATTGCGCGCTGCCGCCGCGCGCGGCCTCCTCGTCCAGCCGCGCGAGCAGCAACCGCGCCCGCTCCTCGTCCTGCGCGCGCTCGATCCACACCTGCGGCTGCGCGACGTCGGGCGGCACGTCGCCGACGATGCTCTGCGCGTGCTGGTTGAACACGTGCGCCCGGATGCCGGCCTGGTTCAGGCGGTCGGCGACGAGCCAGGCGTCGTAGCGCGCGCGGGCGGTGTAGATGCGCAGCATGAAGCGATCGAAGGCGGGCGACGGCAGCGCAGCCGGGGGTCGCCCATTCAGCCCTTCTCGTAGCCCCCGCCGGCAGCCTGCCACCGCCACGCGTCTGCGCAGATCGCGTCGAGGTCCCGCGAGGTGCTCCAGCCCAGCACCCGCTGCGCGCGCGCGGGATCCGCGTAGACGCACGCGATGTCGCCGTCGCGGCGCGGCGCGAACGACTTCGTCACGCTGCGTCCGCACGCGCGCTCGAACGCCGCCACGACTTCGAGCACCGAGAAGCCGCGCCCCATGCCGAGGTTGAGCGTGAGCGCGCCGGCGTGGTCGGCGAGGTAGCGCAATGCGGCGACGTGGCCCTCGGCCAGGTCGTCGACGTGCAGGTAATCGCGGATGCCCGTCCCGTCGGGCGTGGGGTAGTCGGTGCCGAAGATGGAGAGCTCGGGGAACTCCCCGGCCGCCGTGCGGCACAGGAACGGCACCAGGTTGTTCGGGCGGCCGCGCGGCGCCTCGCCGATGAGCGCGGACGGGTGCGCGCCGGCGGGGTTGAAGTAGCGCAGGATCGCGATGCGCCAGTTCGCGTTGGACGCCGCGAGGTCGCGCAGGAAGTCCTCGACCGTGCGCTTCGTGCGGCCGTAGACGCTCGCGGGCTTCAGCGGCGCGCTCTCGTCGACCGGGAGCCGCTCGGGCTGGCCGTAGACCGTCGCCGACGAGCTGAACACGAGCGTGGCCACGCCCGCCTCGCCCATCACTTCGGCCAGCCGGAACGAGCCGTTGACGTTCACGTCCCAGTACGCGAGCGGGCGCTCGCCCGACTCGCCGACCGCCTTGAGGCCGGCGCAGTGGACCACCGCGGAAATCGGATGGCGAGCAAACGTGTCCCGCAGCAACGTCGCGTCGCGCACGTCGCCCTCGACCAGCGGGACGTGCGTCCCGGCGAGGCGCTCGAGGCGCGGCATGACCGCGCGCGAGCTGTTCGAGAAGTCGTCCAGCACCAGCGCGCGCATGCCCGCGCGCGCGAGCGCGGCGACGACGTGCGATCCGATGTAGCCGGCGCCGCCGGTGACGAGGACGGTCATGGGCGCGATGCTACACGATGCCCCGCGGCCTCCGCCGCGCTCAGCGGATCACCTCGTCGGCACGGACCAGCAGCGCATCCGGAATCGCGAGGCCGTGCTCGCGCGCTGCGCGGACGTTGATCACCAGCTCGAATTTCGTCGGCTGCTCGATCGCGAGCGATCCCGCGCTCGCGCCTGCGAGGATGCGCGCGACAAGTCGCGCCGCATTGCCGGCGACTTCGGTTTCGGCGGCGCCATAGGTCAGCGTCGCGTCGCGCGTCGCCTCGCTGCGCGTCCAGCCCACCAGCGCGATCCGCCGTGCCGCGGCCAGCCTGACCGCAGGCGCGATGGCGACGGCGATCGCGCCCCCGGGGATCAGCAGCAGGCCGTCGAGCCCTCCGACGGGCGCAACGGCTCCGGCGGCGAGGTCCCGGGCGTCGATCGGCACCAGCTTGAGTTCCAGCCGGCGCGCGGCCTCCACCGCGGCGGCGTAGCCCTGTTGCGGAGACGCGTCCCGTGCGTCGTAGACGACGCCGATCGCGCGCGCCGACGGGACCAACTCCTTGAAGAGCGCTATGCGCTTCGCCGACAGCGTCGGGTACTCGAACGTGAGTCCCGTGAGGTTGTTGCCGGGGCGCGCCAGGCTCGCCGCCACGCCGGCGCCAACCGGATCGCCGGGGGTGACGAACACGATCGGCAAGTCCGCCGCGGCGGTACGAACCGCCCGCGTGAGCTCGGTTCCCACGACGAAAGCGACGCGTGCGCCGGCGGCCTCGAGAGCGAGCGCCGCCCGGCCGGCGCCGGACGCGTCGCCGCGCCGGATCCTGTGCTCGAGCACCACGGCCTGCCCGGCCTCGCCACCGGCCGCCTGCAAGCCCTTGCGGAAGCCCGCGAGCAGAGTCGTGTAGCGCGGCTCCTCGTCGGGGGCGACGAAGCCCACGGCGATTGGCGCTGCGATCGCACAAGCGGCCCGGAGGCAGAGCCATGCCCCGGCGAGCCAGCGAGCGCTGCGCATTGCCAATCGATCCTCCGCACGGCGAATGCCGGGCCCGCGGGCAGCGTAGCACGCACCGGCGCGAGGGGCCGTGCGCACCCCGGAATGAAGAAGGCCGGGCGCAGGTCCCGGCCTTCGTCCGTGGTGCGGGCTTGCCTGCTACGCCTTGGCAGCCTCCGCGGGCGCCGCATCGGAGGGCCGATCCACCAGCTCGACGATCGCCATCGGGGCGGCGTCGCCCTGGCGGAAGCCGAACTTGAGGATGCGCAGGTAGCCGCCGGGACGCGCGGCGTAGCGCGGGCCCAGCTCGTTGAAGAGCTTGGTGACGACGTCGCGATCGCGCAGGCGGTCGAACGCGAGGCGGCGGTTCGCCACGGTCGCGGTCTTGGAAAGCGTGATCAGCGGCTCGGCGACGCGCCGCAGCTCCTTCGCCTTCGGCAGCGTGGTCTTGATGACCTCGTGCGTGAACAGCGAGTTGGTCATGTTGCGCAGCATCGCGAGGCGATGGCTGCTGGTGCGGTTGAGCTTGCGAAGCCCGTGACGGTGACGCATGGCTTGTTCCTTTCAACTCTGGCGCAGCTTTTCACCGCGCTCGTTTCTTGGTCTTAGGGGACATCCGCTTTACGCCGACGCCACCCTCGTGCTACCCGCTTCCGCATCCCAGCGCGCCGGTGTACGCCGGCGCGCGTCACTGGTGTTTCCTGACCGCCGAAAACCGTCGGGCTCTGCCCGCGGTTTTCGGGTGACCCCAATCTCGGCCATAAAGTCGCGCAGCGACTTTATGGCCGATCAAGGCCGGCTGGGGGCCAGTTCTCCAGCTTCATGCCGAGCGAGAGCCCGCGCGAAGCCAGAACTTCCTTGATCTCGTTGAGCGACTTGCGGCCGAGGTTCGGCGTCTTCAGGAGCTCGGTCTCGGTGCGCTGGATCAGGTCGCCGATGTAGTAGATGTTCTCGGCCTTGAGGCAGTTCGCCGAGCGCACGGTGAGCTCGAGGTCGTCGACCGGCCGCAGCAGCGTCGGGTCGACCGGCGGCGCCGACCGCACGGCCTCGGGCGACTCCGTGCCCTTCAGGTCGGCGAACACCGACAGCTGCTCGACCAGCACGGAGGCCGCGTAGCGCACGGCCTGCTCCGGCTCGACCACGCCGTTCGTCTCGATGTCCAGCACGAGCTTGTCGAGGTCGGTGCGCTGCTCGACGCGCGCGCTCTCGACCGCGTAGCTGACGCGACGCACCGGCGAGAACGAGGCGTCGAGCAGGATCGAGCCGATCGTGCGGCCGCCCTCGGGCTTGGCGCGCGCGGTCGCGGGCTGGTAGCCGCGGCCCTTTTCGACGCGGATCTCCATCTCGACCTTGCCGCCCGCGGTCAGGTGGGCGATCACGTGCTCGGGATTGATGATCTCGACGTCGTGGTTCGGCTCGATGTCGCCCGCGGTCACCGGCCCCTCGCCGCTCTTGGCCAGGCGCAGCATCACGTGGTCGCGGTTGTGCAGCTTCAGCACCACGCCCTTGAGGTTGAGCAGGACGTCCACGACGTCCTCCTGCACCCCGTCGAGCGCCGAGTACTCGTGCAGCACCCCGGTGATCTTCACCTCGGTCGGCGCGTAGCCCGGCATCGACGAGAGCAGCACGCGGCGCAGCGCGTTGCCCAGCGTGTGCCCGTAGCCGCGCTCGAACGGCTCCATCACCACCTTGGCGTGGAACGGCGACATGCTTTGCACGTCGATGATGCGCGGCTTCAGCAGGACATTGCTTTGCATGCGGTATGCCTTTAAGAGACGACGGCCGCTGCCGCGGACCGCGGCTGCGACCGGCGTGATTCCCGGTTACTTGGAGTACAACTCGACGACGAGCGACTCGTTGATGTCCTGGCCGAACTCCGAGCGCTCCGGCGCGCCCTTGAACGTGCCGGTCATCTTCTTCGCGTCGACTTCCACCCACGCGGGGAAGCCGACCTTCTCGGCGAGCTGCAGCGCGTCCTGGATGCGCAGCTGCGCGCGAGCGCGCTCGGTGACCGTCACCACGTCGCCGGCGCGCAGCAGCGCGGAGGGGACGTTGGTGCGGCGGCCGTTGACCTGGATCGAGCCGTGCGTCACCAGCTGGCGCGCTTCCGCGCGCGTGCTTCCGAAGCCCATCCGGTAGACGACGTTGTCGAGCCGCGACTCGAGGAGCTTGAGCAGGTTCTCGCCGGTCGAGCCGGTGCGCCGCGCCGCCTCCTGGAAGTAGCGCTGGAACTGCCGCTCGAGCAGGCCGTAGATCCGGCGCAGCTTCTGCTTCTCGCGCAGCTGCTTGCCGTAGTCGGAGGTGCGCATGCCCGACTTGACGCCGTGCTGTCCCGGCTTGGTGTCGAGCTTGCACTTGGAGTCGAGGCTTCGACGCGCGCTTTTCAGGAAGAGGTCGGTGCCCTCCCGTCGCGCCAGCTTGCACTTGGGGCCGGTGTAACGAGCCATTCTTAGCTGTCCTATCTATGGCGGCGGGAAGCGGGAATCCGCTCCTCGCCGGTCTGTCGTCCCGGAAGTCGCGCGTGAGGCCCGTCGACTTCCAGAGGAAACTGCTGCGTGACTGCGTGTGCGTCCAGATTGCCCGTGGGGGCGTGTGCTGCGCCGTGTCCTTCCTAGATGCGGCGCCGCTTCGGCGGGCGGCAGCCGTTGTGCGGCACCGGCGTCACGTCCGCGATCGAGGTGATCTTGAGCCCCAGCGCGTTCAGCGCGCGCACCGCCGACTCGCGCCCCGGACCCGGCCCCTTGATGCGGACCTCGAGGTTCTTGACGCCGTGCTCCTGCGCGGCGCGGCCGGCCGACTCGGCGGCCACCTGCGCGGCGAACGGCGTCGACTTGCGGGAGCCCTTGAATCCGGCGCCGCCCGACGTCGCCCAGGACAGCGCGTTCCCCTGCCGGTCGGTGATCGTGATGATCGTGTTGTTGAACGACGCGTGGATGTGCGCGATGCCCTCCGAGACGCTCTTGCGCACCTTCTTGCGCGCGCGCGCCGCGGTGGCGGCCTTCTGCGAGGATTGCTGTGCCATTCGGGTTCCCTTCGGTTACTTCGCGGCGGCGCCCTTGCCGAGCGCGACCGTGCGGCCCTTCTTCGGGCCCTTGCGCGTGCGCGCGTTCGTGCGCGTGCGCTGGCCCCGCACGGGCAGGCCCTTGCGGTGGCGCGTGCCGCGGTAGCAGCCGAGGTCCATCAGCCGCTTGATGTTCATGGTCTGCTCGCGCCGCAGGTCGCCCTCGACGGTGAAGCGGCCGACGTGCTCGCGCAGCTTGTCCATCTCGCCGTCGGAGAGATCCTTGATCTTCGCCGCCGGGTTGACGCCCGACGCGGTGCAGATCGCCTTCGCGCGCGTCGGGCCGATCCCGTAGATCGACTGCAGCGCGATGACGGCGTGCGCGTGGTTGGGGATGTTGACGCCTGCAATACGGGCCATGGTTGTTCGTCCTGTTCGGCGCTCGCGCGGGCTCTAGCCCTGGCGCTGCTTGTGTCGCGGCTCGGTGCAGATCACCCGCACCACGCCGTTGCGGCGGATGATCTTGCACTTGCGGCAGATCTTCTTGACGGATGCCAGTACTTTCATTTCGCTCTCCTGGTCGGCCGCACCGCCGCGCCCGATCTGCGCGTTGCGGGAAATCCTGCCGCCTCTGATTCCTGTTCCCTGTCCTCTGTTGCCCGGCTCACTTCGCGCGGAACACGATCCTCGCCCGCGTCAGGTCGTACGGCGTCAGCTCGACCGTCACCTTGTCGCCCGGGAGGATCTTGATGTAGTGCATCCTCATCTTCCCGGAGATGTGCCCCAGAACCACGTGGTCGTTCTCGAGCTTCACGCGGAACGTCGCGTTGGGCAGCATCTCGACGACCTCGCCCTGCATCTGGATCGTGTCTTCCTTCGCCATGCCTCGTCCGGCCGCGCAGCGGCCCCGGCCGTCTCCCCTCGCCCGCCCGCCGCAAGGGGATGGGCGGGCTCAACGCGTGGGCAACCCTCCCTTGAAGTTCGCCTTGCGCAGCAGGCTCTCGTACTGCTGCGACATCATGTACGCCTGCACCTGCGTCATGAAGTCCATCGTCACCACGACGATGATCAGCAGCGACGTCCCGCCGAAGTAGAACGGCACGTTCTTCCACGCGATCAGGAAGTTCGGGATGAAGCACACCACCACGAGGTACATCGAGCCGAGCAGCGTGAGGCGCAGCGTGATCTTCTCGAGGTACTTCGCCGTCTGGTCGCCCGGTCGGTAGCCGGGGATGAACGCGCCCGACTTCTTCAGGTTGTCCGCCGTCTCCTTCGGGTTGTACTGCAGCGCCGTGTAGAAGAAGCAGAAGAAGACGATCGCCGCGGCGTACAGGAGCTCGTGCACCGGCTGTCCCGGCGCCAGCGCGGCGGCGAGGTCGCGCAGCCAGATCGTGCCCTCGCCGGAGCCGAACCACTGCGCCATCGTGGCCGGGAACAGGATGATCGACGAGGCGAAGATCGGCGGGATCACGCCGGCCATGTTGAGCTTGAGCGGCAGGTGAGAGCTCTGCCCCTGGTAGACCTTGTTGCCGACCTGGCGCTTCGCGTAGTTGACCAGGATCTTGCGCTGGGCGCGCTCGACGAACACGACGAACGCCGTCACCAGCACGATCAGCGCGGCGATGCCGAGCACCAGCGGGATCGAGTAGGCGCCGGTGCGCGCCTGCTCCAGCGTGAGCCCGATCGCGCTCGGCAGCCCGGCGGCGATGCCGGCGAAGATCAGCAGCGAGATGCCGTTGCCCAGCCCGCGCTCGGTGATCTGCTCGCCCAGCCACATCAGGAACATCGTGCCGGTGACCAGCGTGAGGGCCGTCACCGTGCGGAACGCGAGGCCCGGGTCGAGGACGAGCCCCGCCTGCGCCTCGAGCGCGATGGCGATGCCGATCGCCTGGAAGAACGCGAGCCCCAGCGTCGCGTAGCGCGTGTACTGGGTGATCTTGCGCCGGCCCGCCTCGCCCTCCTTCTTGAGCGCCTCGAGCGACGGGACCACCACCGTGCACAGCTGCATGATGATCGACGCCGAGATGTACGGCATGATGCCCAGCGCAAGGATCGAGAAGCGCGACAGCGCGCCGCCCGAGAACACGTTGAACAGGCCCAGGATCCCGCCCTGCTGCGAGCGGAACAGCTCGTCGAGCACGGACGCGTTGATGCCCGGCACCGGGATGTGCGTCCCGATCCGGTAGACGATGAGCGCGCCCAGCAGGAACCACAGCCGCCGCTTGAGGTCGGCGTACTTCGTTCCCGTCTTCAGGGCCGGATTGACCGTCGCCACGTCGCTTCGCCTGGGCTCGTTCCCGTTGCGCCTTCGCACGCCGCCGTCAGGCGACGGCCCCGCCCGCGGCCTCGATGGCCGCCTTGGCACCCTTGGTCGCGAGCACGCCGGAGAGCTTCACCGCGCGCTCGATCTTCCCCTTCAGGATGACCTTCGCCGACTTGGCGGCAGCGGGGACCAGCCCGGCCGACTTGAGCGCGAGAAGGTCGATCGCGTCGACCGGGCAGCGCGCGAGGTCGGCGAGCCGCACCTCGGCGGTGTCATCGCGCGTGCGCGACACGAAGCCGCGCTTGGGCAGGCGGCGCTGCAGCGGCATCTGGCCGCCTTCGAAGCCGACCTTGTGGAAGCCGCCCGAACGCGACTTCTGGCCCTTGTGGCCGCGGCCGGCCGTCTTGCCGAGCCCCGAGCCGATGCCGCGGCCGACCCGGCGCTTCGCTTTCTTGCTGCCCGCCGCGGGCTTGATCGTGTTGAGTCGCATCGTGCGGTTCCTTACTCGGCGACCTTGAGGAGGTAGCCGACCTTGGTGATCATGCCGCGCACCGACGGCGTGTCGACGAGCTCCACCGTGTGGTTCGTCCACTTGAGGCCCAGTCCCCGCACCGTCTCGCGGTGGCCCTTGGCCGTGCGGGCGACGCCCTTCACCAGCGTGACCTTGATCTTCTTGCCGTCCGCCATCGCGCTACCCCAGGATCTCGTCGACGCTCTTGCCGCGCTTGGCCGCGATGTCGGCCGGCGAGCACTGCGCCTGCAGCCCGTTCAGCGTCGCGCGCACGACGTTGTAAGGGTTCGTCGGTCCGTGCGTCTTCGCCAGCACGTTGGTCACGCCGACCACCTCGAACACGGCCCGCGCCGCGCCGCCGGCGATGATGCCGGTGCCGTCCGCGGCGGGCTGCATGAACACCGTCGTCGAGCCGTGCTTGCCGATCGACGGGTGGTGCAGCGTGCCCTTCTTGAGGCGCACCTTGGCGAGCCTGCGGCGGGCCTCCTCCATCGCCTTCTGCACGGCGACGGGCACTTCCTTCGCCTTGCCCTTGCCCATGCCCACGCCGCCGTCGCCGTCGCCGACGACGGTGAGCGCGGCGAAGCCGAGGATGCGGCCGCCCTTCACCACCTTCGTGACGCGGTTGATGCTGATCATCTTCTCGCGGAGCCCGTCCCCGCGGTCTTCCGCCTGGGGCTGGTTGCGCGAACTACGCCGTTGCTCTGCCATGGGTCCTGTCCTCGGAGCCTCAGAACTCGAGGCCGCCCTCTCGGGCCGCGTCGGCCAGCGCCTTGACGCGGCCGTGGTAACGGAATCCGGCGCGGTCGAACGCGACCGCGGAAACGCCGATCGCCTTCGCCTTCTCGGCGATGCGCTTGCCGACGAGCGCCGCGGCGCCCTTGTTGCCGCCGTTCTTCAGGTCCTTGCGCACGTCGGCCTCGAGCGTGGACGCGCTGGCGAGCACCTGCTGCCCGTTCGGC
Source organism: Betaproteobacteria bacterium (assembly GCA_029884335.1). Lineage (GTDB taxonomy): Bacteria > Pseudomonadota > Gammaproteobacteria > Burkholderiales > Casimicrobiaceae > VBCG01. Next base: position 15,785 of record JAOUIA010000027.1, on the reverse strand, counting down.
GCGATGATCTGCGCGTAGATGTGCAGGTTCGAGCGGCTCACGACCAGGCGGTTGGCGCGCTGCCCGGCGATGCGCGCCCGGGTCTGACGGGCGCGGCGCACGCGGGCTTCCTTCTTTCCGATGCTCATCGTTCGCCCCTTACTTCTTCTTCGTTTCCTTGAGCTTGACCTGCTCGTCGTGGTAGCGCACGCCCTTGCCCTTGTACGGCTCCGGCGGGCGGTAGGCGCGGATCTCCGCCGCGACCTGCCCCACGGCCTGCTTGTCGGTGCCCTTGACGACGATCTCGGTCTGCTGCGGCGTCGTCGCCGTGACGCCCTTCGGCATCTGGTGGACGACGGGGTGCGAGAAGCCCAGCGAGAGATTGAGCTTGTCGCCCGCCGCCTGCGCGCGGTAGCCGACGCCGACCAGCGTGAGCTTCTTCTCGAAGCCCTCGGTGACGCCCTTGACCATGCCGGCCACGACGGCGCGCACGGTACCGTGCATCGCCTTCGCCAGCGGCGACGCGACGGTGAACTCGAGCTGGTCGCCGTTGCGGGCGATCGCGACCTCGGGGCCGAAGCGCTTCGTCAGCGAGCCGAGCGGGCCCTTGACGGTGATCTCGCCGCCGGCGAGCGCGACCTCGACCTTCGCGGGCAGCTTGACGGGGTTGTTGCCGATGCGGGACATGGCGTCTCCCCTCCCGTCAGGCCACGATGCAGAGGACTTCGCCGCCCACGCCCGTGGCGCGCGCCTTGCGGTCGGTCATCACGCCCTGCGAGGTGGAGACGATGGCGATCCCCAGCCCGTTCATCACGCGCGGGATCTCGTCCTTGCTGCGGTAGATGCGCAGCCCCGGCTTGGACACGCGCTCGATCTTCTCGATGACCGGGCGGCCCGAGTAGTAGCGCAGCGCGATCTCCAGCGTGGGCTTGGCCTCGCCGTTGACCTTGAAGCCGTCGATGTAGCCCTCGTCCTTCAGCACGCGGGCGATCGCGATCTTGAGCTTCGAGCTCGGCATCTCGCAGGTGGCCTTCTCCGTCATCTGCGCGTTGCGGATGCGGGTCAGCATGTCGGCGATGGGATCAGTCATGCTCATCGTCGTTCCCCTACCAGCTCGCCTTCACGATGCCCGGCACCTCGCCGCGCATCGCGTACTCACGGAGCTTGTTGCGGCCGAGGCCGAACTTGCGGAAGAAGCCGCGCGGGCGGCCGGTGAGCGCGCACCGGTTGCGCAGCCGCGTCGGGTTCGCGTTGCGCGGCAGCGCCTGCAGCTTCAGGCGCGCCTCGTAGCGGTCCTCGTCGGAGACCTTCGCGCCGGCGATGATGGCCTCGAGCGCGGCGCGCTTCTTCGCGTACTTCGCCACGAGCTTCTGGCGCTTCAATTGACGGTTGATCAGGGCGAGTTTCGCCATGGCAGCCTCAGGCCTTGAACGGGAAACGGAACGCGGAGAGCAGCGCCTTGCATTCGGCGTCGGTCTTCGCGCTCGTGGTGATCGTGATGTTCATGCCGCGGATCTTGTCGACCTTGTCGTACTCGATCTCGGGGAAGATGATCTGCTCCTTGACGCCCATGTTGTAGTTCCCCTGGCCGTCGAAGCCCTTGCCGCCGACGCCGCGGAAGTCGCGCACGCGCGGCAGCGCGACCGACACGAGGCGGTCGAGGAACTCGAACATGCGGTCGTGGCGCAGCGTCACCATGCAGCCGATCGGGTAGCCCTCGCGGATCTTGAACCCCGCGATGGCCTTGCGCGCCTTGGTGACCACCGGCTTCTGGCCGGAGATCTTCTGCATGTCGGCGCTGGCGTTCTCGAGCAGCTTCTTGTCGGCCGTCGCGTCGCCCACGCCCATGTTGAGGACGATCTTCTCGATGCGCGGCACTTCCATGACCGACTTGTACCCGAACTGCTTCATCAGCGCGGGCACGACGTCCTTGCGGTAGGCTTCCTTCAGGCGGGCCATCGAGTGTCTCCTCAAGCGCCGATCTGCTCGCCGTTGCCCTTGAAGAAGCGGACCTTGCGGCCGTCCTCGAGGACACGGAAGCCGACGCGGTCGGGCTTGCCCGTCACCGGGTTCCAGATCGCGACGTTGCTGACGTGGATCGGCAGCTCCTTCTGCACGATGCCGCCCGGCTGGTTCTTCATCGGGTTCGGCCGCGTGTGGCGCTTCGCCGTGTTGATGCCGTTGACGACGACGTGGCTCGCGTCGACGACGCGCGAGACGTCGCCCCGCTTGCCCTTGTCGCGGCCGGCGATCACGACGACCGTGTCGCCCTTCCTGATCTTGCGCATGGTCGCCTCGTCCTAGAGGACTTCGGGCGCGAGCGACACGATCTTCATGAACCGCTCGGTGCGGAGCTCCCGCGTGACGGGTCCGAAGATGCGCGTGCCGATCGGCTCGAGCTTGTTGTTGAGCAGCACGGCGGCGTTGGCGTCGAAGCGGATCCGCGCGCCGTCCGGACGGCGCACGCCCTGGCGGGTGCGCACGACCACGGCGCTGTAGATCTCGCCCTTCTTGACGCGACCGCGCGGCGCGGCGTCCTTCACCGACACCTTGATCACGTCGCCGATGTGCGCGTAGCGGCGCTTCGACCCGCCGAGCACCTTGATGCACATGACCGATCGCGCGCCCGTGTTGTCGGCGACGTCAAGCACCGTCTGCATCTGGATCATGACTTCCCCGTCTCTCCAACTTGCGTCCGCCCCGGACTTCCCGAGCGCCCGGCGCCGCGTCTAGTCGAGCTGCGGCGCCGAACCGGCGGCCAGTTTTGGATCCCGTGTGCGCGAGGGCCCGGTCCGGGCGCCGCTCGCGCGGGCAAACTGTCTGTCCTCGCCCGCCGCGACCCCTTGGGACCGCCAACCGGCGAACTCGTAATTATGGCAGGGCCTTACCCGTCCTGCAAGCCCCGCCGCCCCCTGCGCGCGGCTAGACGGTCGCCGCCTTCTTGACGATCTGCGAGACCCGCCAGGCCTTGGTCTTGGCGAGCTTGCGGGTGGCGACGATCTCGACCAGGTCGCCCTCCTTGCACTCGTTGTTCTCGTCGTGCGCGTGGTACTTGGCCGACTTCGTCACCACCTTGCCGTAAAGCGGGTGCTTGACGCGCCGCTCGACCAGCACGGTGACCGTCTTGTCCATCTTGTCGCTGACCACGCGGCCGACGACCGTCGCGTTCAGGGGCTTGCGCGCAGGAATCCCCTGCGACTGCTGCTGTTCGGTCATGCCGCACCCGCCTTCCGGTTCATCAGCGTGCGCACGCGGGCGATGCCGCGGCGGACGTCCCTGAGCTTCGACGTGTTCGTGAGCTGCTGCGTGGCCTTCTGCATGCGCAGGCCGAACTGCTCCTTGAGGAGGGCCTCGAGCTCCGTCTGGAGCTCGGCGGGCGACTTCTCCTTCAGGGCCTTCCTGGCTTCGGATCGCTTCATCGCCGCTCTCCCTATTGGCCGACCAGGCGGTGCACGAAGGCGGTGCGCAGCGGCAGCTTGGCCGCGGCGAGCGCGAAAGCCTCGCGCGCCAGCGCCTCGTCGACGCCGTCCATCTCGTAGAGCACCTTGCCCGGGACGATCTCGGCGACGTAGTACTCGGGGTTGCCCTTGCCGTTGCCCATGCGGACCTCGGCCGGCTTCTGCGAGACCGGCTTGTCGGGGAAGATGCGGATCCAGATGCGGCCGCCGCGCTTGATGTGGCGCGTCATCGCGCGGCGCGCCGCCTCGATCTGGCGCGCCGTCAGGCGGCCGCGCGTGGTCGCCTTGAGGCCGTAGTCGCCGAACGACACCTTGGCGCCCACGGTGGCCACGCCCTTGTTGCGGCCCTTCTGCTCCTTGCGGAACTTCCTTCTAGCTGGCTGCAGCATGCTTCGCTCCTGCGCGGCGCGGACGCTTCGGCGCATCCGGCGCCGGCGCCGGTGCGGCCGCGGGCTCGGCGTTGTGCGCCATCACCTCGCCCTTGAAGACCCAGACCTTGATCCCGATGACGCCGTACGTCGTGCGCGCCTCCGAGAACCCGTAGTCGATGTCGGCGCGCAGCGTGTGCAGCGGCACGCGACCCTCCCGGTACCACTCCGAGCGCGCGATCTCGGCGCCGTTCAAGCGCCCCGCGCTCATCACCTTGATGCCCTGCGCGCCCAGCCGCATCGCGTTCTGCATCGCGCGCTTCATCGCGCGGCGGAACATGATGCGCTTCTCGAGCTGCTGCGCGATCGAGTCGGCGACGAGCTGCGCGTCGACCTCGGGCTTGCGGATCTCCTCGATGTTGAGGCCGACCTCGCCGCCCATCATCCTGCGCAGGTCCGCGCGCAGCGTCTCGATGTCCTCGCCCTTCTTGCCGATCACCACGCCGGGGCGCGCGCTGTGGATCGTGATGCGCGCGTTCTTGGCCGGCCGCTCGATCGTGACCTTGGCCACCGAGGCGTGCGAGAGCTTCTTCTTCAGGTACTCGCGCACCCGGATGTCCTGGTTCAGGATCTTCGGGTAGTTCTTGCTGTTGGCGAACCACTTCGAGCCCCAGTTGCGGCTGACGGCGAGGCGGAACCCGGTCGGATGGATCTTCTGTCCCATGTCTTTCCTTATGCGGCCTTGCCGTCGCCGACGACGATGCGGACGTGGCAGCTCTGCTTGCCGATCGTGTTGCCGCGGCCCTTGGCGCGCGCGCTCATGCGCTTCAGGGTCGCCGCCTTGTCGACGCAGATCGTCGTCACCCTGAGCTCGTCGATGTCGGCGCCGTCGTTGTGCTCGGCGTTGGCGATCGCGCTCTCGAGCACCTTGCGGATGATGCGGGCGCCCTTCTTCGGCGAGAACGCCAGCACGTCCAGCGCCCGGGCGACCGGCATGCCGCGCACGAGGTCGGCCACGAGCCGCCCCTTCTGTGCCGACAGGCGGACGCCGCGCAACGTTGCGGAGGTTTCCATCGCGCTCTCCCTACTTCTTCTTGCCGGCCGGCTTCGCCGGGACCGCCGCCTTCTTGTCGCCGGGATGGCCCTTGAAGGTGCGCGTCAGCGAGAACTCGCCGAGCTTGTGGCCGACCATGTTCTCGGTCACGTAGACGGGGATGTGCTGCTTGCCGTTGTGGACGGCGATCGTCAGCCCCACGAAGTCCGGGGTGATCGTCGAGCGCCGCGACCACGTCTTGATCGGCCGCTTGTCCATCGTCGCCCGCGCCGCATCGACCTTGCCCATCAGGTGGCCGTCGACGAACGGGCCCTTCTTCAGTGAACGTCCCATGCGTTACCCCTTCTTCGCCTGGCGGCGACGGACGATCATCACGTCCGTGCGCTTGTTCTTGCGCGTCTTGTAGCCCTTGGTCGGCGTGCCCCACGGCGAGACCGGGTGGCCGCCGCCGTTCGTGCGGCCGCCCATCGGGTGGTCCACCGGGTTCATCGCCCAAGCACGCACCGTCGGGCGGATGCCGCGCCAGCGGTTCGCGCCGGCCTTGCCGATCGAGCGCAGGTTGTGCTCCTCGTTGCCCACCTCGCCGATCGTGGCGCGGCAGTCGACGTGCACCTTGCGGATCTCGCCCGAGCGCATGCGCAGCTGCGCGTACAGCCCTTCGCGCGCGAGCAGCTGCACGTGCGCGCCCGCCGAACGGGCGAGCTGCGCGCCGGCGCCCGGCTTGAGCTCGATGCAGTGGATCGTCGAGCCGACCGGGATGTTGCGCAACGGAAGCGTGTTGCCCGCCTTGATCGGCGCCTCGGCGCCCGACATCAGCTGCGAGCCCACGGCCACGCCGCGCGGCGCGATGATGTAGCGGCGCTCGCCGTCGGCGTAGAGCAGCAGCGCGATGTTGGCGCTGCGGTTGGGGTCGTGCTCGAGGCGCTCGACCTTCGCCGCGATGCCGTCCTTGTCGCGGCGGAAGTCGATGATCCGGTAGTGGTGCTTGTGGCCGCCGCCCTTGTGCCGGGTCGTGATGTGCCCGTTGTTGTTGCGCCCCGAGCCGCGCTTCTGGCTCTCGGTGAGCGCGTCGACCGGACGGCCCTTCCACAGCTCCTTGTTGACGACCTTGACCAGCGCGCGCCGGCCCGCGGACGTCGGCTTGACCTTGACGAGTGCCATGGTGTCAGGCCTCCTGCGCGAAGTTGATTTCCTGGCCGGGCTTCAGGCACACGTACGCCTTCTTCCAGCCGCGCCGGCGCCCCGCGTGCACGCCGAAGCGCTTGCGCTTGCCGTGCACGGTGGCGACCTGGACGCTCTCGACCTGGACCTTGAAAAGGAGCTCGACCGCGGCCTTGATCTCGGGCTTGGTCGCGCCGGGCGCGACGCGGAAGATGACCTGCTCGTGCTTGTCGGCGACGAACGTGGCCTTCTCCGAGATCACCGGGGCGAGCAGCACCTGGAGCAGGCGCTCCTGCGCGAACTTGGTGGCGGGGGACGTTGCGGCGCTCATGCCCACTGCTCCTCGAATTGCGCGACCGCGCCGCGGGTGAGGACGACGTTCTGGAAGCGGACCAGGCTGACCGGGTCGACCTCGCGCGTCTCGAGCACCAGCACGTTCGGCAGGTTGCGCGAGGCGAGGTAGAGGTTCTCGTCGAGGCTGTCGGTGACGACCAGCACGGTGCCGGCGAGCCCCAGGCCGCGGATCTTCTGCGCGAACAGCTTCGTCTTCGGCGCGTCGACCGACAGCGCCTCGACGACCGCGAGGCGCCCCTCGCGCACCAGCTGCGAGAGGATCGACGCCACGCCGGCGCGGTACATCTTGCGGTTGACCTTCTGCGAGAAGTTCTCGTCGGGCGAGGACGGGAAGATCTTGCCGCCGCCGCGCCACAGCGGGCTGTTCGCCTGCCCCGCGCGCGCGCGGCCGGTGCCCTTCTGGCGCCAGGGCTTGCGGTGCGACTTGTTGATCTCGCCGCGCGACTTCTGCGCGCGCGTCCCCTGCCGGCCGTTCGCCTGGTAGGCGGTGACCACCTGGTGGACGAGCGACTCGTTGTAGTCGCGGCCGAACACCGCGTCGGAGCCGGCGACGGTCGCCGCGGGCGCGCCGCTGTCGTTGATGAGCTTGAGGTCCATCGTCAGGCCCCCTTCTTCGCCGGGGCCTTGGCCGCCGGGTGCACGACGACCGCGCCGCCGTCGGCGCCGGGCACCGCGCCCTTCACCAGCAGCAGGCCGCGCACCTTGTCCACGCGCACGACCTTGAGCGTCTGCACGGTGCGGGTGACGTTGCCGTACTGCCCGGGCAGCTTCTTGCCGGGGAACACGCGGCCCGGGTCCTGGGCCATCGAGATCGAGCCCGGCGTGTTGTGCGAACGCGAGTTGCCGTGCGACGCGCGGTTGCTGCTGAAGTTGTGACGGCGGATCACGCCGGAAAAGCCGCGGCCCTTCGTCGTGCCGGTCACGTCGACCAGCTGGCCTTCGGCGAACGTGTCGGCGCCGACGACGTCGCCCGGCTTGAACTTCGCCAGGTCGTCCGCCGAGACGTGGAACTCCTTCAGCGTGGTGCCCGCCTCGACGCCGGCCTTCGCGAGGTGGCCTGCCTGCGGCTTGGCGACCCGCGACGGGCGGCGCTTGCCGTAGGTGACCTGCACGGCCGCGTAGCCGTCGCTCTCCGGGGTCTTGATCTGCGTGACGCGGTTGTTGGCCACGTCGAGCACCGTCACCGGGACGGCCGTGCCGTCGTCGGCGAAGACGCGGGTCATGCCAATCTTGCGACCGACAAGTCCGAGTGCCATTTCGATAACCTCTCTCTTCGTTTTGGCCGGAGGTGACTCCGGTGCCGGCTGCAATTGGCCAGCAAAGCTCTTGTGTCCTGCGTTACTGCAGCTTGATCTCCACGTCCACGCCTGCCGGCAGGTCCAGCTTCATCAGCTGGTCGACCGTCTTGTCGGTGGGGTCGATGATGTCCATCAGGCGCAGGTGCGTGCGGATCTCGAACTGGTCGCGCGACGTCTTGTTGACGTGCGGCGAGCGCAGGACGTTGTACCGCTCGATCTTCGTCGGCAGCGGCACCGGGCCCCTGACGACGGCGCCCGAGCGCTTCGCCGTCTCGACGATCTCCAGCGCCGACTGGTCGATCAGCTTGTAGTCGAACGCCTTCAAACGGATCCGGATTCTCTGGTTTTGCATTGCTGCCTCGCCTTGGCGCCACCGCGCGCATGACGCCCGGTTTTGCGTTGTCGTTTCTACGTGGGGAGCGACGGGCCGCCCCTAGCTCCCCACGCTGACTCGCCGTTCCCGCGAAAAGTAGGGGTGTACTTTTCGCGGCCTACTCGATGATCTTCGCCACCACCCCGGCACCCACCGTCCGACCACCCTCCCGGATCGCGAACCGCAGCCCTTCCTCCATCGCGATCGGCGCAATCAGCGCCACGTCCATCGCAATGTTGTCCCCGGGCATCACCATCTCCGTCCCCGCCGGCAGCGCAATCGACCCCGTCACGTCCGTCGTCCGGAAATAGAACTGCGGCCGGTAGCCGTTGAAGAACGGCGTGTGCCGACCACCCTCCTCCTTCGACAGCACGTACACCTCCGCCTTGAACTTCGTGTGCGGCGTGATCGACCCCGGCTTCGCCAGCACCTGACCACGCTCCACTTCCTCCCGCTTCGTCCCCCGCAGCAGCACGCCCACGTTGTCCCCCGCCTGCCCCTGGTCGAGCAGCTTGCGGAACATCTCCACCCCCGTGCACACCGTCTTCAGCGTCGGCCGCAGCCCGACAATCTCGATCTCCTCGCCCACCCGCACCACCCCGCGCTCCACGCGACCGGTCACCACCGTCCCCCGGCCCGAGATCGAGAACACGTCCTCCACAGGCATCAGGAACGGTCCGTCGATCAGCCGCTCCGGCGTCGGAATGTAGCTGTCCAGCGCCTCCGCCAGCTTGAAGATCGACACCTCGCCCAGCTCGCCCTTGTCGCCTTCCAGCGCCAGCTTCGCCGAACCGATCACGATCGGCGTCTTGTCCCCGGGGAACTCGTACTTCGACAAGAGCTCCCGCACCTCCAGCTCCACCAGCTCGAGCAGCTCCTTGTCGTCCACCATGTCCGCCTTGTTCATGTAGACGATGATGTACGGCACCCCCACCTGCCGCGCCAGCAGGATGTGCTCCCGCGTCTGCGGCATCGGACCGTCCGCCGCCGACACCACCAGGATCGCACCGTCCATCTGCGCCGCACCCGTGATCATGTTCTTCACGTAGTCCGCGTGCCCCGGACAGTCCACGTGCGCGTAGTGCCGGTTCGCCGTCTCGTACTCCACGTGCGCCGTGTTGATCGTGATCCCCCGCGCCTTCTCCTCCGGCGCGTTGTCGATCTGGTCGTACGCCTTCGCCTCGCCGCCGAACTTCTTCGAGAGCACCAGCGTGATCGCCGCCGTCAGCGTCGTCTTGCCGTGGTCCACGTGACCGATCGTCCCCACGTTCACGTGCGGCTTCGTGCGTTCGAACTTGCCCTTGGCCATGTGTGCCGTCCTCTCGTCCTGTGCGGTGCTGCGTGCCGTTGTCCTGTGGTGCCCATGGCGCGGATTGAACGCGCGACCTCTCCCTTACCAAGGGAGTGCTCTACCACTGAGCTACATGGGCGTTCGTGCGATCCGCGCCGCCGGCCGCGAGGCCGGCTGCCGTTGTCCTGCGTTGCCGTCGGGAGGTGCTGGAGCGGGTGAAGGGAATCGAACCCTCGTCGTAAGCTTGGAAGGCTTCTGCTCTGCCATTGAGCTACACCCGCCTTCCAGGGAACAGGGGCCAGGGAACAGGTATCAGAAGCCGTGCCTCCGCCGTCGGGCCCCGTCTCTGTTCCCTGAACTCTGTTCCCTGACCACTGAATGGTGGAGGGGGAAGGATTCGAACCTTCGAAGGCTGAGCCGGCAGATTTACAGTCTGCTCCCTTTGACCGCTCGGGAACCCCTCCGACGAAACGCGAAAGTATAGCAATCCGGGCGCCGGAGGGTCAAATGCGGCCGGATCGGCGTGCCCGGCCGGACTCCCGCCACCTCGCGCCCGCCCGGGAGGCCGGCGCTACCCGTCGGCCAGCCTGCGCACCGCAAGCTCGAGCTCCGCCCGGTCGGCCGACTCGACCGGCAGCCGCACCAGTGCCGCCAGGCGGCGCTCCAGCGCCTCGCCCACGTAGGCGAAGGCCCGGCGCCGCGTGGCATCGTCCCCCACGGCGGCCGCCGGGTCGGGAAGCCCCCAGTGCGCGGTGAGCGGCGCCCCCGGCCAGACGGGGCAGGCCTCGGACGCGGCGGCGTCGCAGACGGTGACGACCAGGTCGATCGGGGGGGCGCCGGCCCCGGCGAGCTCGTCCCAGGACTTGCTGCGCAACGGCGAGGGATCGACGCCGCGGGCCGCCAGCCACTCGGCGGCGAGCGGCTGGACCGCGCCCGCCGGGCGGCTGCCTGCCGAAAAAGCACGGAAGCGGGCGCCGCCGAGCCGGGTCAGCAACCCCTCGGCGAGGATGCTGCGGGCGGAGTTGCCGGTGCAAAGGAAGAGGACGTGGAACGGACGATCCGGCATCGGATGGCGGAGGCGTGGACGCGGCGCGGGGCAGGACGGCAATCATAATTCCATAACCGTCGAAGCGTAAGCCCCTGCCCCGAGGCCGCACGGCTGGAGGGGCGGTTGCCGGCGCCGGGAAGCTCGCCGGGCGCGGTCCCGGGAGGGGCTACCCCGGGCGAACGCGCACCGCTAGCTCGAGCGTGGCCTCGCCGGCCACATCCCAGTCGACGACTATGGTCGCCGATTGCATCACGCGCTCGAAACCGTCCTCGGACTGCGACACGGTGAAGTACGGGCGTCCACGCATGCGGGCCGGCGGCGAACACTCCAGCGCGACGCCGCCTCGGAGGAAGCGGTCGTCGAGGACGACGACCGGCACGCCCGCGACGTCGAGCGCCTGGCCGAATCCGCACGGAATCGAGTCGCCGACGATGTAGCGCCCGCTGTAGCCGTCGCAGCTCGGCATCGCGAAGTCCAGCGTGGTGCGGAAGCTCCGCGCGGCGTCGCCGCGGATCCGCCAGCGCGCCAGCACGGCGTCCCCGGCCACGCCAACCGTCTTCTCGAAGCGCACGCCGGCCTGCTCGCAGGCGAACGCGAGCCCCGACGACGACGCCACCTCGGAATACGCGGCGAGCGCGTGCTCCGTCCCCGTCGCGTCGATCCACGCGTCGCGCAGCAGGTCGCGCGGCACCGGATCGGCCACCACGTCGGCAGGACCGATGTCGTGCTTGAACGCGACGCGGTCGTGCGCCGAGGCGATCCCGCCACCGCCGGACTCGTGCGCCGCGCCTTCCACGACCTTGGCGTGGTAGTGCTCGGCGTGCCGGCGCAGCGTGTCCCCGAAGTTCTGCGCCAGCGCGTAGCTCGAGAACTCGCGGATCGCCGCGCTGCCGTCGAGTCGCACGACGGCCTGCAGGGCCGCGCTGCGCAGGAACGCCTCGACGTGGCCGTCGTCGTCGAGATCCGTCCGCTCCAGCGCGGGGCGCGGCGCGATCGCGTCGAGCGAGGCTTCCAGCGCGAGCAGGCTCGACCAGATCCCGCGGCGCAGGTGCGGCAGGTACAGGCCGCCGAACAGGCCGTGCCAGTAGGCGTCGTTCGCCTGCGCGCGGTGCAGCAGGTCGACGAGCCGCGCGTCGCTGCGCGCCGCCGGCAACTCGTCGAGCCGCGCCGATGCGCCCAGCATGCGCTTGTGCATCCAGTTCGACTCGGGATAGCGCGACAGGAAGTTGCGCCAGATGCCGCCGCGCAGGAAGCCCTTGCGCGCCTCGTAGCGCCCGGCGGACTTCTCCGTACGCACGAGCGCCTCGTATTCCGCCGCCGCCGCGGGGGGCAGCGTCCACTCGTTCATCTCGATGTACGACGTGGTCGGCAGGTAGACGATGCCGCCGGGGCGCTCGCTCGCGTGCCAGTCGTCGAAGCGCTCGGCGGCGACAACGCTGGAAGCGAGCACCCGCTCGACGAACTCGCGCAGCCAGCCGCGCTCGTAGACCCACTCGTGGGTCTCGGGCCAGATGCCGAGCTTCTCGATGTCGTCGAAGTAGATCGCGGCGCGGCGGCCGCCTCCGTCCGCGAGGCTTGCGAGGTATGCGACCGCCTCGGCGGCCGGCGCGAAGGGAATCCGGTAGCGCAGCGCCTCGGCGATCGGGAACACGTCGATGCGCTGTCCGTCCTCCTCGGTCGTGCGATGGGTGCCGAGGTCGGACTGCGCGAGGCCCGTGCAAAGGAAGTGGTAGTCGTCGACGGTCACGTAGCGGATGCCGGCCTCCGCCAGCGCCGGCACCACCGACGATTCCCACACGCGCTCCGTGAGCCAGGCGCCGCGGGGGCGGGCGCCGAGTTTCGCGTCGAGCTTCGCCGACAGCGCGTTCAACTGCCGCAGGCGGTCGCGGTGCGGGATCGACGCCAGCACCGGCTCGGCGTCGCCGCCGCCGAACAGCTCGACCTGCCCGCGCCCGACCATCGTGCGCAGCAGCGCGACGTCGTCGGGGTAGCGGCGCGCGAGGTCGTCGAGCAGCGGCCCGCTCGCGTGCAGGGCGAAGCGGAACGCGGGATAGTCGGCCAGCGTGCGCAGGAAGGGGCCGTAGCAGCGCTCGTGCGCATGGTCGATCACTGCGGGAAAGTTGCCGGCGGGCTGGTGCGCGTGCACGCCGAACAGCAGGGCGACGGGCGCGGTCAAGGGTCCGTCGACTTCATGATGGCGCCTTCGTGCGCCGCTGCCGCGTTGCCCAGGCTCACCGGCTCCGCCAGGCCGGCGGGTGCGGGCCTGCCGATCAGCGCGTAGACGCGCGCGAGGTTCGCCCGGAAGAGCCGGTCGAAGGACGCGACGGAATCGGCGGGATGGATGTCGCCGAACCACCAGAACCAGTCGGAGCTCTCGCACATCGCGAGCCGGCGCGACAGCTCGGCGCGCCCGGCAGCGTCCACGGCGCCCGCTTGCAGAACCTCGTCGCAGGCGCGCTTGGCGTCGATGAGAAGCTCCCACGCGCGGTTCTTGTCGGCGTGGCCGATCCACGTGCTCAAGTCCCCGTGGACCCAGCTTCCGGCCACCAGCGACGGCAGCTCGCCCGCCCGGTCCGTCCCTTCGTCCCGCGCGGCCGCGTCGTACTCGGCGACGACGTCGCGGAACGTGCGCGGCCGGATCGACGGATGCGCGGCAAGGCGCTCGTACAGTTCCGAGAGGAACCAGTAGCCGTTGTAGGGGTAGTACTCCCACGCGTTCTCGCCGTCGACGATGATGGTGACGAGCGGCCGCCGCGCCGCATCGGGCGCTGCGAGCGCCTCGAGCTCGCCGACGAAGTGCTGCACCGCGTCGCTGCCGTGCCAGCGGCGGTACTCGAAGCCGATGAGGTCGGAGAGCCGGTCGTCGCGAAAGAAGGCGACGAGCCGCGGCGCGAGCGGCGTTCGCCAGCCGCGCAGTCGCGCGGCCGCGGGAACGTCGAGCCCCGCGCGCGCAAGACTGTGGTCGAGCACCTGGCTCCCGGACGCGCACCAGGCGAAGCCGGCGCCGGCGATCGCCTGCACGAACGCGTCGCTCACCGCGCCTTCGGGCGGCCACAGACCGTCCGGTGAGCGGCCGAAGCGGCGCCGATGGCTGGCGCGCGCCTCGTCGACCTGGACCGCGAGGCGCTGCGCGCCACCTGGATACGCATCGCGCCGCGGCAACGGCAGCCGCGGGCGCGCCTCCCGCGCGCACGCGAGATCGAGGAGCAGCGGTCCGATCGGATGCTGCGCCGGGGAAGTGGCGAGCTCGATGGTCCCGGCCTCCTCCAGCGCCCGGTCCCGCCCCGTCAGCCCCGTCACGATGCCGCCGATGGCTCCCAGCAGCGCGTGGCGGTCGGCCGCCGTGTAGCCGCTCGCCTTCGCCATGAGGGCTTGCACCAGCGGCGACGCGCGGCGCACCGTCTCGCCGGTCCACGCGAGCAGATACCAGACCAGCAGGTCGTCGAGATAGGCATCGCTGAAGTAGCGCGCGGCGTCCGCGTCGCGCGCGAAGCGGCCGATCTCCTTGAGGCGCAGGTAGGCGGGAAACGGCGCGATCATCCTCTCGTGGTTCGCGGCGAAGCCCTGGGCGAGGAGGAAGGCACGCTCGTCCTGGTCGAGCGCGCGCCCCTCCGGCCGCGCCAGTGCCACCAGCAAGGGGTCGCGGAACGTCCCTGCGGCGAACTGTCCCACGTAGTCGTCGAGCTGGTCGAGCAGCACGGGGACGAAGTTCACGACCGCGCGCATGCCGGGCCGCGCCTCGAGGTGCGCGGCCATGTCGGCGTAGTCCTTGATCGCGTGCAGCAGCACCCACGGCAGGCGGAACTGCCCCGTCGCCGGATCGCGGTAGTCCGGCTGGTGCATGTGCCACAGCAGGACGACGTCGACGCCCGCGTTCACACGCATGCCCCAGCGCTTGCGGACGCGGCGGCGGCGACGCCTCCCAGGAACGCCCCGTCGACGCTCACGGCACCTCGTGCACCGGCCGGCCGAGCATGTCCGGCGTCACCAGCGTGATGCCGCGGTCGGTGACGTGGAAGCGGCGGCGATCCTCGTCGGGGTCGACGCCGATCGTCGTGCCCGGCGCCAGCCGGCAGCTCTTGTCGATGACCGCGCGACGGACGATTGAGCCGCGGCCGAAATCCACGTCGCCGAGGACGACCGAGTCCTCGATGCTGCAGTAGCTGTGCACGTGGACCTTGGAGAACAGCACCGAGCGCTTCACCTGGGCGCCGCTGATGATGCAGCCGCCCGAGACCAGGGAGTCGACGGCGATCCCGCGGCGCTTGTCGTCGTCGAACACGAACTTCGCCGGCGGCAGCTGCTCCTGCCAGGTCCAGATCGGCCAGCTGTCGTCGTAGAGGTTGAGATCGGGCGTCACGCTGGTGAGGTCGAGGTTCGCCTCCCAGAACGCGTCGATCGTGCCGACGTCGCGCCAGTACGGGCGGCCCTCGTTCATGTTCACGCAGCTGTCGGCGAAGTGGTGGGCGCGGATGCGGTAGCCGCGCGCGATCATCCACGGGATGATGTCCTTGCCGAAGTCGTGCGACGAGGCCGGGTCGTCGGCGTCGCGCGTGAGCTGCTCGTAGAGGAGCCGGGCGTTGAAGACGTAGATGCCCATGCTCGCCAGCGCGACGTCGCTGCGGCCCGGCATCGGCTCGGGGCTCCCGGGCTTCTCGGCGAAGCGGACCACGCGGCGGTCCGCGTCGATCGACATCACGCCGAAGCCCCGGGCCTCGGCGAGCGGCACCTCGATGCAGCCCACGGTCATGTCGGCGCCGGAGGCGACGTGGTCGACCAGCATCCGCGCGTAGTCCATCTTGTACACGTGGTCGCCGGCGAGGATCAGCACGTACTCCGGGGCCTGGTGCCGCAGGATGTCGAGATTCTGCCGGACCGCATCCGCGGTGCCCTTGTACCAGTGGGTCGACAGGCGCTGCTGCGCGGGCAGCAGCTCGACGAACTCGTTGAAGCGCCCGTCGAGGAACGCCCAGCCGCGCTGCACGTGGCGGATCAGGCTCTGCGCCTTGTACTGCGTGGCGATGCCGATGCGCCGGATGCCGGAGTTGACGCAGTTGGACAGCGAGAAGTCGATGATGCGGAACTTGCCGGCGAACGGCACCGCGGGCTTCGCGCGCCAGTCGGTAAGCGGCCCGAGGCGCGAGCCGCGACCGCCGGCGAGGATCATCGCGACGGTGGCGCGCGCGAGGCGCGATCCCGCCGGGCCGGCCACCTCGCTCGGGTACGGGCATTCCGGGAAGTGTGGGCAGACGTTGACGCTCATGGGAAAGTCCTTGGTTGCGATGGGTCACTGCCGCCGGAATCGCACCATGGCGTGACTATAATGGCCGTGTGACGACAGCGGGGTCGACGAGCGACGCGTTGGCGCGCCTCAACGCCGGCCGGTCGCACGAGCCGCACG
>JAOUIA010000088.1 GCA_029884335.1 Betaproteobacteria bacterium | reverse complement strand
CTAGAACCTATCTCACAATCATCCACGCGTGCGACGGGATTCCCGCGGGCGCAGTTCTAGGCGCGAGGCGCGCCGTTTGGTTGACCCAAACAAGCAACGAGCAACACCGAAATGCGGCCGCGGGGACCCGTCCCTTCGGGTTGCCGGCCAGAAAGGCCGGCGGCGGTGTTGCTCGTCGTTGCGTAGGGCTCACTACGCTGCCTCCTCGCGCCTAGCCGCCGGCCTTTCTGGCGGCAACGCATCGCGCGGCTGATTGTGAGATAGGTTCTAGTGTCCCGTACCGGAAGTTCCTTGCACAAGGACGAGCGAGAAATGACGCGCTGCATTGCTGCCGGTCTTGCGGGTATTCGCGGTACCCGCTGCGACCGGCGTCGCGCGGCGCGCCATTTTCGTCGTCCTTGCGCGAGCGGAGGTGGCTGCTGCGCTGCGATAGGGCAAGGAACTTCCGGTACGGGGCACTAGTTGCCTCGCGGTCGCCGCGCCCTCATAGTGGAAGCGCCCACCCCGCTTCCGCCATGACCTCCGCGCCTTCGCAGCCCTCCGCGCTGACCTTCCCGACCCCGTTCCCGATCAAGGTCATGGGGCTGCGCGCGGACGGCTTCGCGCAGGCGGTCGTGGACGTCGTTCTGCGGCACGCGCCCGACTTCGACCCCGGCGCGGTCGAGATGCGCTCCTCGCGCGAAGGCAAGTACCTGTCCCTGACGGTCACCGTCAACGCGACCTCGCGCGAGCAGCTCGACGCGCTCTACCGCGAGCTGACGGCGCATCCGATGGTCGTCATGGTGCTGTGACGCAGCGGCCCGCCTCCGGGGCGCCGCAGCCAGGTTTCATCGCGGCGGCGCGCCGTCTCGACCTGGGCGGCATCGACGCGCGCACGCTCGGCCGCACCGACTACGAGCCCTGCTGGCGCGCGATGCAGGCGTTCAACGCCGCCCGCGACGATGCGACGCGCGACGAGCTGTGGCTCACCGAGCACCCGCCGGTCTACACGCTCGGGCTGGCCGGGCGGCGCGAGCACGTGCTGCGCGCGAACGGCATCCCGGTCGTCAAGGTCGACCGCGGCGGTCAGGTGACCTACCACGGCCCCGGCCAGGCGGTGATCTACACGCTCTTCGACCTCAGGCGCGCACGGCTGGGCGTGCGCGACATGGTCCGGCGCATCGAGGCGGCGGTGGTAGCATGGCTCGCGACGCTGGGCATCGACGCGTACGGCAAGCCGCAGGCGCCGGGGGTGTACGTGCGGCGCGACGGGGGCGAGGCGAAGATCGCGGCGCTGGGGCTGCGCATCCGCAACGGCGCGAGCTACCACGGCCTCGCGGTCAACGTGGCGATGGACCTGGCGCCCTTTCGCGACATCGACCCCTGCGGCTACCCCGGGCTCGCGGTGACGCAGGTCGCGGACTACGGCGTCGCGCTCGATGCCGCGGCCGCCGCCGCGCAGCTCGCCCCGTTTCTCGCGCGCCAACTCGCCGAACGCCGGACCGCACAGTGAACGACTCCTCCGACCGCAGCGCCCCCGACAACGCCGCCGGCGTGAAGCACAAGGGCGCGGGCAAGACCTCGCGCATCCCGATCAAGGTGATTGCATCCGAGCCGCTGCGCAAGCCGGAGTGGATCCGGGTGCGCGCCGCCTCCACGCCGCGCTTCACCGAGATCAAGCGCATCCTGCGCGAGCACAGCCTGCACACCGTGTGCGAGGAAGCCTCGTGCCCGAACATCGGCGAGTGCTTCGGCAAGGGCACGGCGACGTTCATGATCATGGGCGACGTGTGCACGCGCCGCTGCCCGTTCTGCGACGTGGGCCACGGCCGGCCGCTGCCGCTCGATGCCGACGAGCCGGCCAATCTCGCGAAGACCATCGCGGCGCTGAAGCTCGCCTACGTCGTGATCACCAGCGTCGACCGCGACGACCTGCGCGACGGCGGCGCGCAGCACTTCGTCGACTGCATCCGCGCGGTGCGCGCGGCCTCGCCGGCCACGCAGATCGAAGTGCTGGTGCCCGACTTCCGCGGCCGCATGGAACGCGCGCTGGCGATCCTCGAGGCCGCGCCGCCGGACGTGATGAACCACAACCTCGAGACGGTGCCGCGCCTCTACAGGCAGGCGCGCCCCGGCTCCGGCTACGCGCACTCGCTCGCGCTGCTGCGCGAGTTCAAGGCGCGCGTTCCCGGCGTGCCGACGAAGTCCGGCCTGATGGTGGGCCTGGGCGAGACCGACGAGGAGATCCTCGCGACGATGCGCGACATGCGCGCGCACGGCATCGACATGCTGACGATCGGCCAGTACCTGCAGCCCTCGCGCGACCACCTGCCGGTGGCGCGCTACGTGCACCCCGACACGTTCGCGATGTTCGAGCGGGAGGCCAAAGCGATGGGGTTCCGCCACGCCGCGGTCGGCGCGCTGGTGCGCTCGTCGTACCACGCCGACCGGCAGGCGGAGGGCGTGCTCGACGCGGGCGGCGCAGTCAGTCGATGACCTGGTCGGCGCGCGCCAGCACCGACTGCGGGATGACCAGGCCCATCGCGCGGGCGGTCGCGGCGTTGAGCGCGAATTCGAACTTCGTCGGCCGCTCGATCGGCAGGTCTCCCGGGTGCGCCCCCCGGAGAATCCTCGCGACGTGCGCCGCGGCGCGCCGGGCGAGGTCGTTGTAGCTCGCGCCGAAGCTCATCAGCCCGCCCGCCTGGACGTATTCGGCGACGTTGTAGACAGCCGGGATGCGGAGCGCGTTCGCCTGCTCCGCGAGGCGCACGCGGTTGGTGTAGAACATCGGGTTCTCGATGACCACGAGCGCGTCCGGCTTCTGCCGGCGGATGCTCGCGAACGCGCGCTCGAAGTCCTCGACGCTCGGCGATTGCTCGGAGGTCGTCGCCAGCCCGAGCACCTTCGCCGCGCGCTCGGTCTCGGCGAGCTGCTCTGCCACGCCGGCGGCCGAAGGCGCGTGGAAGTAGAGCACCGCGACGCGCCGTATCGCGGGGAACGCCTCCCGGAGAAGCTCGAGACGCTTCGCGGAGAGCTCCGTGTGCGTGCTCGTCAGCCCGGTCATGTTGCCGCCGGGGCGCGCGAGGCTCTGCGCGAAGCCCTGTCCCACCGGATCGGGCGCGAACGCGAATACGATCGGCAGTCCCGCGCCGAGCTTCTTCATCGCTTGCGCTGCCACGCCCGAAGGCGCGAACGCGACGTCGATCTTCGCCTCCAGCAACTCGGACGCGAGCGCGGGAACCCGGTCGAGCTTGCCCTCCGCGAACCGCTTTTCCAGTACGACGTTGCGGCCGACGGCGTAGCCGTGCTCGGCAAGCCCGCGCTCGAACGCGTCGAGCTGCCCGCGCGTCGACTCCGCCGTGCCGTTGGTGAGGAAGCCGACCCGCCAGACCTTCGCGGGCTGCTGCGCGCGCAACGCCCCGGGCGCGGCCAGCAGGGCCGCGGCGGCCAGCACGACGCTTCGGCGCTGGGGCGCAAGCACGGAGTTCCAGGCGCCTGATCGGGCACGCGAGCTTGCGCCGGCCGCCCGGGGAGCGCAACGGCCGCCTGCAGGCGGCCGTCGCTTCCGCGGCCGAGCGCGCCGCGCGTCAGTCGTCGATGACGAACGTGACCTTGAGGATCACCTTGTAGCCGGTGACCTTCCCCTTGTCGACGTTGACTTCCATGTCCTTGACCCACGCGCCCTTGACGTTGCGCAGTGTCTTGTTGGCGCGCGCGACGCCCTCGTTGATGGCGTGCTCGAAGCCCTTCTTGCTCACGCTGGAAATCTCGGTGATGCGTGCTACGGTCATGGCACCCCCTTGCGATCGCGGCCTTCCGTGGCGGCCGGCCGGAGGATCAGTTTGCGCCCGCGAGGGCACTCGATGCAACCGGCGCCGGGTGGCGTCAGCTTTGCGGCAGCGGCTGCCCGCGCGGCCACAGCAGCCACAGGCGCCCCGGCTCCTTCATGCGCCCGGCCGCCTCGGCCGCGGCGCTGCCGGCACCCCAGAACAGGTCGGCGCGCACCGCGCCGCGGATCGCGCCGCCGGTGTCCTGCGCGAGCACGAGGCGCGCGAGCGGCGTGCGCTCGAGCGGGTGCGTGGTGGCGAGCCACACCGGGGCCCCGAGCGGGATCGCGCGGGGATCCACCGCGATCGCGCGCCCCGCGGCGAGCGGCACGCCGAGCGATCCCGGAGGCCCGTCGATCGCCGCCTCGACCGAGCCGGTGGCGGGCGGGGGCAGCTCGCGGAAGAACACCACGCTGCGGTTCTCGCGCAACAGTTCCGGCAAGCGCGCCGGGTTGCGCTCGCCCCACGTGCGGATCGCCTGCATCGACGCCTCCTCGCGGGTCATCTCGCCGCGCTCGATCAGCACGCGCGCGACGGGCGTGTACGGATGCCCGTTCTGGTCGGCGTAGCCGATGCGCATGACGCTGCCGTCGGGCAGCGCGACGCGCCCCGAGCCCTGGATCTCGAGGAAGAACGCGTCCATGCGATCGGCTGCCCACGCGAGCGGCACCAGGCCCGGCGCACTGCCCGACTCGATCTCCGCGCGCGTCCAGTAGGGCACCACGCGCCGGCCGTCGAGCCGGCCGCGCACGCGGCGGTCGGCGAGCTCGGGGTGCAGCGACGCGAGCTCGATGGCGACGAGGTCGGCGGGCGCCGCGTAGAGCGGATGCGGGAAGCGCGGGTCCGGCACGCGCGAGCCTGGCAGCGTCGGCTCGTAGTAGCCGGTGACGAGGCCCTCGCCCGTCCCGTCGGAGGCGGCCACGCGGTATGGGCTAAAATGCGCGATCAGCAACTCGCGCACCGCGCGCTCGTCGTTCGCGTCCACGCGTTCCGCCGCATCGCAGGCCTGCTTCCAGATGCCCGCCTTCGCCGGGGCGGCCAGGAGCCTGCGGCAGCCGACGATCAGCGCGGGCCACGCCTCGCGGATGCGGTCCGCGGCGAAGCCTGGCAGGTCGTCCCACGCGGCGGGCGCGTAGCGGGCGGGCAGTTGCGGGGCAGGCGGCGCGGGCGGCACGCCGACGCAGCCGGCGACAGCGACGGCGGCGAGCGCGAGGCCGCTCCGCAACGGACGTGCGATGGAATGGATCATCCTCGAAGCCCTCGTCGTGCTCGTCCTCGGGCTCGCCATAGTCTGGTGGACGGTCGCGCCTTCGCGGCGGCGCGAGCGGCGGCGCCGCGATGGAACTCAGTGAAGCGTGCGGGGCACCGAGAGCGTGAACTGCGGGATCGCCGCGTCGAACGCCTGGCCGTCCTCGGCGACCATCCGGTAGGTGCCGCGCATCGTCCCCACCGCGGTGGCGATCGACGCGCCGCTCGTGTACTCGAACGACTCGCCGGGCCTCAGCGTCGGCTGCTGGCCGATCACGCCCGCGCCCTTCACCTCCTGCACGCGGGCGTCGGCGTCGGTGATGATCCAGTGGCGCGACAGGAGCTGCGCCGTCACGCTGCCCGTGTTGGTGATGCGGATCGTGTAGGCGAAGACGAAGTGGTTGCGCCCCGGGTCCGACTGGTCGGCGACGTACTGCACCCTGGGGACGACCGTGATCTCGTAGCGTTTGGTGTCGGGCATGCTGGCGCTCTGCTTCTGCCGCAGGGAAGGATTATAAGACGATGACGCACCGCTTCCGCATCGCCCCGTCGCTCCTGTCCGCCGACTTCGCGCGCCTCGGCGAGGAGGTGCGCGCGGTCGTCGCCGCGGGCGCCGACCTCGTGCACTTCGACGTGATGGACAACCACTACGTGCCCAACCTGACGGTGGGGCCGCTGGTGTGCGAGGCGATCCGGCCGCACGCCGGCGTGCCGATCGACGTCCACCTGATGGTGGCGCCGGTCGACCGCATCGTGCCCGACTTCGCGAAGGCGGGCGCGGCGTACATCAGCTTCCACCCCGAGGCGTCCCCGCACGTCGACCGCACCATTGCGCTGATCCGCGAGAGCGGCTGCAAGCCCGGCCTGGTGCTCAACCCGGCGACGCCGGAGTCCGTGCTGGACTGGACGCTCGACAAGCTCGACCTCGTGCTGCTGATGAGCGTCAACCCCGGCTTCGGCGGGCAGGCATTCATTCCGCACACGCTCGACAAGCTGAGGCGGGTGCGCACGATGGTCGACGCGGCAAGCGCGCGCACGGGACGCGAGATCCTGCTCGAGGTCGACGGCGGCGTGAAGGCCGACAACATCGGCGCGATCGCGGCGGCGGGCGCGGACACCTTCGTGGCCGGCTCGGCGATCTTCGGTTCGCCCGACTACGCGGCGACGATCGCGAAGATGCGCTCCGAGCTCGCGAAGGCGGTTGCGTGAGCGCTTCCGCGCGCACCTTCGCCGTCGCCGCGGTGGCGTTCGACCTCGACGGCACGCTGCTCGACACCGTGCACGATCTCGCCGCCGCGGTGAACCGCCTGCTCGCCGAGCACGCGATGGCGCCGTTGCCGAAGGCGACGGTCCGCGACCTCGTCGGCAAGGGAATGGCGAACCTCGTCGGCCGCGCGGTCGCGCTGTCGCGCGGCGCCGCGCCCCCGGCGGACGAGCTGGGCGCGCTGCTTGCGCGCTACCAGGCGATCTACGCGGAGCAGCTCGGGCGCGAGACGACGCTGTTCCCCGGTGTCGTCGAGGGGCTCGACCGCCTGCGCGAGGCGGGCCTCGCGCTTGGCGTGGTCACCAACAAGGCGAGCCGCTTCGTCGCCCCGCACCTCGAGCGCGCGGGGATCGCGCACTACTTCGCGGCCACCGTGGGCGGCGACGACGCGCCGGCGAAGAAACCCGACGCCGCGCCCATGCGGCTCGTCGCGCGCCGGCTCGGCGTGGCCGCCTCGCGCCTGCTGATGGTCGGCGACTCCGGCAACGACGCGCTCGCCGCGCGCGCCGCCGGCTGCCCGGTCGTCGTCGTGCCGTACGGCTACAACGAGGGGCTGCCGGTCGCCTCGCTCGACGTCGACGGCATCGTCGGGTCGATCCTCGAGCTGGCCGGCCTCGTCACGCGCGCCGACGACGCGCTCGTCCACTGACGCGGGGACAGCGTGATCAGCGAAGCCGAGTTCCGCGCGCTGGCCGCACAGGGCTACAACCGCATCCCGCTGGTGCTGGCGGCGTACGCCGACCTCGACACGCCGCTGTCGCTCTACCTCAAGCTCGCCAACTGCCGCCACACGTTCCTGCTCGAGTCGGTCGTCGGGGGCGAGCGCTTCGGCCGCTACTCGTTCATCGGGCTGGCGGCGAAGCTCCTCATCCGCGCGAGCGGGACGGCGATCGAGGTGGAGGACGGCGGCGCCATCGTCGAGCGGCACGAAGGCGACCCGCTGGAGTTCGTCCGCCAGTTCATGAAGCGCTACCGCGCGGCCCCGCTGCCCGGGTTGCCGCGCTTCTCCGGCGGGCTCGCGGGAATGTTCGGCTACGACGTCGTGCGCCACGTCGAGCCGCGGCTCGCCGGCCGCGTCCCGGCGCGCGCGTCGCCGCTCGACGCGGTTCCCGACATCCTGCTGCTGCTCGCCGACGAGATCGCCGTCGTCGACAACCTCGCCGGCCACATCAACCTGATCGTCTACGCCGATCCGTCGCTGACCGGCGCCTATCGCCTGGCCGTCGACCGCTTGCAGGCGCTGCGCCGCAGGCTGCGCGAGCCGGTGGCGATCCCGTTCCAGACCGCGACCGCGCGCACGCAGGCGGCAAGCGAGACGGGCAAGGAGGCCTTCGAGGCCGCCGTCGAGCGCGCCAAGGCGTACATCGCCGCCGGCGACGTCATGCAGGTCGTGCTCTCTCAGCGCATCGCGATGCCGTTCGACGCGAATCCCCTGTCGCTGTACCGCGCGCTGCGCTCCCTCAACCCGTCGCCTTACATGTTCTATTACGACTTCGGCGACTTCCACGTCGTCGGGGCCTCCCCCGAGATCCTCGTGCGCAAGGAAGGCTCGACGGTGACGCTGCGCCCGATCGCCGGCACGCGGCCGCGCGGGGGCACGCGCGAGGCCGACGAGAAGCTCGCCGCCGACCTGCTCGCCGACCCCAAGGAAATCGCCGAGCACGTGATGCTTCTCGACCTCGGGCGCAACGACGTCGGCCGCGTGGCCGCGACCGGCACGGTGAAGGTCACCGAGCGCCTGGCCATCGAGCGCTACTCGCACGTCATGCACATCGTCAGCAACGTCGAGGGCACGCTGAAGCCGGGCCTCAGGTCGATGGACGTGCTTCGCGCCACGTTCCCCGCCGGCACGGTGAGCGGCGCGCCGAAGGTGCGCGCGATGCAGATCATCGACGAGCTCGAGCCGACGAGGCGCAGCGCCTACGCGGGCGCCGTCGGCTACGTCTCGTTCCACGACGACATGGACCTCGCGATCGCGATCCGCACCGCCGTGGTCAAGGACGGCACGCTGTACGCGCAGGCCGGGGCGGGCATCGTCCACGACTCGGTGCCCGCCTCCGAGTGGCAGGAGACGCTCAACAAGGCGCGCGCCGTGCTGCGCGCGGCCGAGCTGGTGCAGCTCGGGCTCGACGCGGAGGAGTGACGGCCCCGCGCCGGCGCCAGCCATGCTGCTGATGATCGACAAGGCGCATGCACGTCTACCGGCACAACAGATACGTCAGCCCCAGGCTTCACCGCCGATCAGGAGCCTTCGGCGCTACGTCAACGATCCATCCAAGCGGGAACTGGCGGGCTACTCAGCAAAGCGGCATTGAAGTCCACGTCCTTGACCGCTGTGCTCGGCAGCCAGCGGCTTGGCTCCTGGCGACTTGGAGGGCTGTTCGGGGTCGGTTGTACCAGTTCGATGCAACGAGATGCTGTCGCTCGTCCAGCAGAACGTGCTTTCGACCGTCTAACTTCGAATGGCGGCAATGGGGAGAGATCGGCTCGCTCGGTTCTGACCGTTGGACGGCGCCAGCTCCACTTCATCACCGGTCGTTCCGAGTGTCGGGTACTGGTTCGACACCGTGCTCCATGAAGACGGCAGAGCGATCGACCCTATCAGCATCGGCGTTGTGGCCGAGGACGGCCGGACCTGTCACGCGGTGAGCGCCGCCTGCGATTGGGCGCGCGCGACCCCATGGCCACTGGAATACTTGCGCCCACTCGCGCGCGCCCTGATGGACACGCACTGAATGACAGGCAGACGACCCCACATCCCATCTGGGAAGGTCCATCCCATCGCGGACGACCATGGCCGTGCCGACATGCTCGCGGAAGGTGGAACCCCGGGGGTTACTTCCTTGTGTCTTGGTGCCCTGGTGCGGCGGGCGCCTCGTCCCCATCGCTGTCGAACACGGCCCTGTCCAGCGCGCCTTCGGATCGTGCAATCGCGCAGGAGACGGCCGCGTCGCCGGTGACATTGACCGTGGTGCGCATCATGTCGAGCAGGCGGTCGACGCCAACGATCAGCGCGATGCCCTCCACCGGAAGGCCCACCTGGGCGAGCACCATGGCCAGCATGATCAGCCCCACGCCGGGAACCCCGGCCGTGCCGATCGAGGCCAGCGTGGCCGTGAGGATGACGCTCAGGTAGTCGCCCATGGTCAGGTGCACCGCGTAGACGTTGGCGATGAACACCGTCGCCACCCCCTGCATGATCGCGGTGCCGTCCATGTTGATCGTGGCGCCGAGCGGCACGGTGAAGGAGGCCACCGAGCTGTCGACGCCGAGCCTCTTCTCGACCGTCTTCAGGTTGACCGGGATGGTGGCGCTGCTGCTGGAGGTGCTGAAGGCGAAGAGCATGACCGGGCGCATCTTCGAGAAGAAGCGCAGGGGATTCAGTCCGGCGAGGAGCCGCACGACGGCCGTGTACGTCCCCAAACCGTGGATCAGCAGGGCGCCGACCACCACCAGGAAGTAGCCGGCGAGCGGCAGGACCAGGTCGATGCCCTGCGTGGCGAAGGTGCGGGCGATCAGCGCGAACACCCCGACGGGCGCGAGCTCCATCACGAAGTCGACCATCTTCATGATCACGGCGTCGAGATCGTTGAAGAAGTTCAGCACGTGCCGGCCCCTCTCGCCGGCGAGGGTGATCGCCACGCCGAAGAGCAGCGCGAAGACGATGACCTGCAGCATCTCGCCCTGCGCCATCGCCTGGACCGGGTTGCTCGGCACCATGTTGATGATCACGTCGGCGAGCGGCGGCGGCTCCTTCGCCTTGAACGCGGCCTGGCCCGCGTCGACCTTCATGCCCTGGCCGGGGGAGACCAGGACAGCGAGCGAAAGAGCGATGGCGATGGCGATCGCGGTGGTCATGAGATACAGAGCGAGCGCCTTCACGCCGATACGGCCGAGCTTCTTCACGTCGCCCAGGCCGGTGACGCCGCCGACCAGCGACACGAAGACCAGGGGAACGACCAGCATCTTCAGCGACGCGACGAAGATCGCGCCCACGACCTTGAACAGTCCGTCCACGAAATACGCCTGGACGAAGGCATCGCCGGGCAGGAAGAGGTTCACGAGCACGCCGAGCACCGCGCCCAGCAGCATCGCGATCATGATCTTCATCGTGAGGCTCATCTTCCCTCCCTCCGCTAGTTGGTACTCAGCGTCTGCCTTCGAGCCCCGTCGCCGACCGTGCGTTCGGGCGCAGCCATGCCACCAGCAGCCCGTAGCCGAGCGTGAAGATCACCGCGCCGACGAACAGGCCGATGATGCCGGTACTGATGAAGCCGCCGATTGCGCCGATGAACACCACCACGATCGGCACCTTGACGCCGCGGCCCAGCAGCATCGGCTTCAGGATGTTGTCGACTGGCGCGATGAGGACCGCGTAGACCAGGAACGCCACGGCCGTGGTCGTGTCGGCGGCGGAGAACAGCCAGATCACCACCGGGATCAGCACGATCACCACGCCGACCTGGATCACGCCCAAGACGATGCACACCAGGGTCAGCAGACCGGCCCCCGGTACGCCCGCCACGAGGAAGCCGAGCCCGGCCAGCAACCCCTGCAGCAGCGCGACCCCGACGATGCCGGTGGCGACGCTGTGCACGATCTTCTCCGCCGTCTCCGCGAATTCGAGGCCGTGCGCGGGTGCCAGCCGCTGGGCGATGGCGCGGGCGGCGTGTCCGCCGGACTCTGCGTGGGCAAGCAGCACGCCGGCGACGATGATGGCGACGACGAACTGCAGCAGGCCGAGCCCGACGCCGGCGGCGAAGTCCAGCAGCCAACGCCCGCCGTCTTTCAGCGTCGGCCCCAGCTCGCGCAGTGCCGCCTGCAGATTCTCCGAGGCGAGCAGCCAGAACTGGAACAGGTCCTCGCCGATCACGGGCCAGGTCGCCACCCGCGCGGGAGGCGCCGGAATCTTCAGCGTACCGCCCTGGAACGCGGCCGCCGCCTGCTGCGCGCCGTCGAGCATGGAGCCGGCGAGCAGCATCGACGGCACCAGCAGCGCAGCCAGCATCAGGACCGTGCATAGCGACGCGGCCAGACCCCCCCGGCCGCCGAGCCGCGCCTCGAGTCGGCGATACACGGGATACAGCGCCACCGCGATGATGGTGCCCCAGACGATGGGGACGAGAAACGGCCGCGCGATGCTGAAGCACCACAGGGTCAGCGCCGCCAGGAGGCCGATGCGGATCGCCGCTTCGACGGTGAGGCGGAGAAAT
>JAOUIA010000026.1 GCA_029884335.1 Betaproteobacteria bacterium | reverse complement strand
CGATCCTTGACTTGCACGACGCGCATCGGGCGCGTCAACGACGATATTCCGCCGTCACGGGCCCCGGGGATTGAGCGCGGTCAACACGCGGCCCGTGTTGCCGCTTACGAGTTGACGCGCCTCAAGGACCGCGCGACGGCGCGGCCGGAAATGCGCCTCGGCTGCGCGCGTCAGGCGGCGAACCCGATCAGCAGCAGCCCGAGCAGCAGCGCGAGCATCCACAGCCCCATGCTGCGCACCGACCAGGTACGCGCCATGATGCCTTCCGGCCCATGCGTGCGGTGCACGTGCGCGGCGACGCCCTCGACGGCGCTCGACCACCCCGCGTGCCAGCCGCGAGCGACGACGCGCCGGGAACGCTCGGCTGCGGCGACGATTGCCGGCAGGGCCCGACGATAGAGCCAGTCGACGTCCAGCGTGATCGTCGGCGTGCGCTTGAGCAGCGGCAGCAGCGCGAAGAACGCGAGCCCCGAGAACAGCAGGAGCTGAAGCTGCCCGACGACGTGCCAGCCGGTGTAGGGCACGTAGTCGGCCGGGAACGGCAGCAGCGCGTACAGCGGCTCGTACCACACGCCCAGCGCCAGGCAGAGCGCAGCGAAGAGGATCATCGCGAGCCGCATGTTGAGCGGCGGGTCCGGCGGCCGCAGCCCGGAGTCCTTCTGGAAGAAGACGAACCAGGGGAACTTGATCCCGGCGTGCAGGAACACGCCGGCCGAGGCCGCCGCGAGCGCCAGCCACACCCACACGAGGTGCTCGTCGCCCGCGGCTTGGCTGATCATCGACTTCGACACGAAGCCCGAGGTGAGCGGGAAGGACGAGATCGCGAGCGCGCCGACGATGCCGCACAGGGTCGTGACCGGCATCGAGCGGAACAGCCCGCCGAGCTCGCTGCACTTGCGCCGCCCGGTGGCGTGCAGCACGGCGCCCGCCGACATCAGGAGCAGCCCCTTGTAGAGGATGTGCGTGAACGCGTGCGCCGCCGTGCCGTTCAGCGCCATCGCCGTGCCGATGCCGATGCCCGTGACCATGAAGCCGACCTGGTTCACGATGCTGTAGGCGAGGATGCGCCGCATGTCGTTCTCCAGCAGCGCGTAGACGATGCCGTAGAAGACCATGTACAGCCCCATCCACACCAGCAGCGGCTCGCCGGCGAAGCCGCGCAGCAGCGCATAGACCGCGATCTTCGTCGTGAACGCGGAGAGGAACACCGTCCCGCTGAAGCTCGCCTCCGGATACGCGTCGGCCACCCACGCGGAGAGCGGCGGCGCCCCGGCGTTGACGAGGAAGCCGGCGAGAATCAGCCAGTACCCCGGGGACCCGGCGTCGAACGCGCGGAACGCGAGCGTTCCCGATGCGACGTAGTGCACCGCGACGCCGAGCAGCAGCACGGTGCCCCCGGCCAGGTGCACCATCAGGTAGCGCAGGCTGGCCCGATACGCCTCGGCGGTCGCCACGCTCCAGATCACGAGCGTGGAGCCGACCGCCATCAGTTCCCAGAACAGGAAGACGGTGACGAGGTCGCCCGCGAACGCCACGCCGAGCGCCGCCCCGGCGTAGAGAAGCGCGGCGGGCATCTCGACGCGCCGCGGTTGGTCGAGGCCGAACAGCGCGCCGCCGAAGGCCATGATCGCGAAGATGATCCCGAACAGGCGCGACAGCGGGTCGGCGGCGAACGGAACGAGCTCGGCGCCCGCGAACGTCCACACGGCGTGCACGCCGTCGCCGGCACGCAGCACGAGCGCGAGCGCCGCGAGCGGCGCGGCGAGCGCGACCGTCGAGCGCAACCGGCCCTTGAGGACGGCGACCAGCGCCGCCCCGACGAAGAGCGCGAGCGCCGGGTGCGCCAGCACCCCGCTCACTCGCCGCTCCCGTCGCCGTAGTAGTCGTCGCGACGCTTGAGCATGGCGCCGACGAGCTTCGCGAACAGCACCATCGCGGCGCACGCGCCGACGCCGACGACCGCCGGCATGCCGAACCAGCCCTCGGCCGCGAAGTGCGGCTCGACGGCGATGAAGAGCTGGGCGAGCACGCTCGCGGAGAGCACGACTGCGAACGCGATCCACGCGCGGCGCGCCGCGCCGGGCCGGTCGAGCCAGTGCGCCTTCATGGCCGCATCCCCTCGAGCAGGCCTCGCGCCAGCGAGAGCGGCACGTCGTGGCGGAAGAACAGCGCCACCGTCAGCGTCGCCGTGGCGACGAGCGCAACCACCATCGTCGCAGGCGCTTCTCCGTGCGGCGAATCCCCCGCGGCCGGCGCGCGCAGGAACGCGCGGTAGACGACCGGCAGCAGGTAGCCCGCCGACAACAGCGTGCCGGCAAAGAGCGCGGCGAGCGCGAGGGCGTTCTCCGCCTGCGCTGCGCCTGCCACGATCAGCCACTTGCTCGCCACGCCCACGGCCGGCGGCAGGCCGATCATCGACAGCGACGCGACGGCGAACGCGCCGAACGTCCACGGCATCCGGCGGCCCGCGCCATCGAGCTCGCTCACCTTCGTCTTGTGCGCAGCCGTGTAGACGGCACCGGCGGCGAAGAAAAGCGTGATCTTCCCCGCCGCGTGCGCCACGACGTGCATCGCCGCGCCGGCTACGGACAGCGGCGCGAGGAGCGCGACCGCCAGCACCACGTAGGCGAGCTGGCTCACCGTCGAGTACGCGAGGCGGCGCTTCAGGTTGTCCGCGCGCAGCGCCACGACCGACGCGGCGACCAGCGTGAACGCAGCGACGGTGACCAGCGGCGTGAAGTCGGCCACCGTGCCATCCGCGCCGAACACGTAGACGACGACTTTCACCACGCAGAAGGCGCCGGCCTTCACGACCGCCACTGCGTGGAGCAGCGCGGACACCGGCGCGGGCGCCACCATCGCGGCCGGCAACCAGCGGTGGAGCGGCATCAGCGCCGCCTTGCCGATGCCGAAGGCGAACAGCAGCAACAGGAAGGTGCCCATGCCGTAGGAGACCCGGCCGCGGAGGATTCCGCCCGGCGTGAAGTCCAGCGTGCCCGCGGCGACCCACGTGGCCACGATCGCGGGCAGGAAGAGCGCGGTGGACGTGCCGATCAGCAGGGCGAGGTAGGTGCGGCCCCCCCGGCGCGCCTCCTCGTCGCCGTGGTGCGTCACCAGCGGCCACGTGACCAGCGTCAGCGCTTCGTAGAACATGAAGAGCGTGAGCAGGTTGCCGGCGAACGCCACGCCTATTGCGCTTGCGATCGCGAGCGCGAAGCAAGCGAAGAACCGGCTCTGCTTCGCCTCCCCGTTCGCCCGCAGGTAGCCGATCGAGTAGAGCGTGCTGGGCAGCCACAGCACGGCGACGATCAGCGCGAAGAGCAGGCCGAACGGCTCGACGCGGAAGGCGAGATCGAGGCCCGGCAGCATCTCGACCAGCACGAACTCGGGGCGCTCGCCCGCGAGCACCGGGCCGACGAGCGCGCCGATGCAGGCAAGGAGGACCGCCCCGGCGGCGAGCGATGCCGCTTCGCGCAGGTTGGGCGCGCGATGCAGGAGCGCCGCGAGCGCGGCGGCCGCGACGGGCACCATCGGCGCGAGCGCCGCGAGCGATTCGGCGCTCACCCTGCGCCTCCAAGCAGCAGGCCGACGGCGCGGCGCGCGAAGCCGATGTTGAACGCGGTGACGAGACCGAGCACGACGCACAAGGCCACCGCAACCGCCTCCGAGGCCCTCATCGACAATGGCGGCTCACCGGCCGCTGCGCCCGCAGGAGGCTGAGCGAGGTACGCGGCCTCGACGAAGCGCCAGACGTACGCGACGGCGATCAGCGATCCGGCGACGACCAGGGCGACGATCCACCAGCTTCCCTGCTCCGCTGCCCCCGCTATCAGGTACCACTTGGACGTGAAGCCCGCCGTCGCGGGCACGCCGATGAGCGAGAGGCCTGCGACGCCGATGCCGAACGACGTCCACGGCATGCGCTGCCCCAGGCCGGCCAGGCTCGCGAACGACGCGTCCCCGCCGCGCAGCACGATCCCGCCGACGAGCAGGAACAGCGCGCTCTTCGTGACGCCGTGGTTGACGAGATGCGCCAGCGAACCGGTGAGCGCGGCCTCGTTGGCGATGCCGAGACCGAGCGTGACGTACCCGATCTGCGCCACGCTGGAGTAGGCGAACATGCGCTTGAGGTCGGGCTGGAACACGGCGACGAGCGACATGGCGACGATGGCGGCCGCCGAGAGCGCGATCAGCACGCCGCCGACGGGCACGCCCTCCAGCGCCTGCGATGGCGCGAACACGAGGAAGTAGAAGCGGACCAGCACGTACACCGACACCTTGGTCGCGGTCGCCGCGAGGAAGGTCGTGACCACGGACGGCGCAAAGGCGTACGCGTTGGGCAGCCACTGGTGCAGCGGGAACAGCGCGAGCTTGAGCCCGAGGCCGACGGTGATGAACGCCAGGGCGGCCAGCACCGGACGCAGCTCGCCGATGCCGGCGAGGCGCTGCGCGACGTCGGCGAAGTTGAGCGAGCCGGTGACGAGGTACAGGAGGCCGATGCCGATCACGTAGAACGTCGCGCCGATCGTGCCGACGATCAGGTACTGAAAGGCGGCGAGCAGCGCACGCCGCCCGCGCCCGAGCGCGATCAGCACGTAGGTCGACAGCGAGCTGATCTCGAGGAAGACGAACACGTTGAAAAGGTCGCCAGTGATCGTCATGCCGAGAAGCCCGGCGACGCACAGGCAATACATCGCGTAGAACAGGTAGGCCTGGTGCTCCGCCACCTCGGCGGCGACGCTCCGCCGCGCGTAGGGCATGACGAGGGCCGCCACGCCGGCCACGAGCACCAGCATGAACGCCGAGAGCGCGTCGACGCGGTACTCGATGCCCCACGGCGGCGGCCAGCTGCCCATCGCGTAGGACACCGTCCCGGTCTCCGCGACGCGCAGCGCCAGCGCCACCGCGATTGCGAAGGCGACGAAGCTCGCCAGGGTCGAGATGAGCCACGCCGCGCCCGGGCGGCGCAGCAGGACGATGATCGGCGCGCTCATCAGCGGGACGACGACCTGCAGCGCGGGCAGGTGATCGAGCATCACGCGTCCGCGTCCCGCCGCTCGTCCTCCGCGAGGATCTGGTCTTCCTCGACGGTCCCGTAGGCCTCGCGGATGCGCACCACGAGCGCGAGGCCGAGCGCCAGCGTGGCCACGCCGACGACGATCGCGGTGAGGATGAGCACATGCGGCAGCGGGTTGGAGTACGTGGCGTACTGTGGCGCGACGATCGGCGCCGTGGCGCCGATCAGCTTGCCCGGCGCGATGTAGAGCAGGTAGACCGAGGTCTGGAAGATCGACAGGCCGATCAGCTTCTTCACGAGGTTGCCGCGCGCGACCGTCACGTAGAGGCCGGCGACCATCAGGAAGATGGCGACGAAGTAGGCGTAGTGGCCCATCGCCTACTCGTCCGGGTCGTGCCCGCGCGACGCGAACATCGCGAAGATCTTGAGCATCACGCTCGAGACCGTGATCGCCACGCCGATCTCCACCCAGAAGATCCCGCGCTCCTGTCCGTGCACGGGATCGCGGTCGAGCACGAAGTAGTCGAGGTAGGCGCCGCCCAGCAGCAGCCCTGCGACCCCGACGCCAGCGTAGATCAGCACGCCGATTGCCATCATCGACTCGACGATCGCGTCGGGGACGAGGCGACGCGCCGCCGGCAGGCCGAACACGATCGCGTACAGGATGACCGCCGCCGCCACGATCACGCCGGCCTGGAACCCGCCGCCCGGGCCGAGCTCGCCGTGGAACTGGACGTAGAGGGCGAACAGCAGCACGAACGGCGTGAACAGCTTCGCGACGACGCGCAGGACGAGGTCGTTCTTCACTCCCCGCCTCCCCCCCTGCGGCGCCGGCGGCGCAGCAGAGCCACGACTCCCACCCCCGCCGTGAACACGACCGTCGTCTCGCCGAGCGTGTCGTAGCCGCGGTAGCTGGCCAGCACGGCGGTCACGACGTTGGGCACCCCGGTCTCGCGCAGCGCGTCGTTCAGGTAGCGCGGCGCGACGTGCGTGTGGATCGGCGCGCTCGGGTCGGAAAACGCCGGCAGGCCCAGCGTGCCGTAGACCAGCGCGGCCCCCACGCCGACCGAAACGAGAAGCGGCAGCAGCGGACGGTGCATCGGCTTCGCCTCGTCGGCTCGCACGAGGTAGAGCGCGCCCAGCAGCAGCACCGTCGAGATGCCGGCGCCCACCGACGCCTCGGTCATCGCGACGTCGACGGCGTCCAGCGCAACCAGCACCGAGGCCATCAGGAAGCTGTAGATGCCGGTGAGGACGACCACGGAGAACAGGTTGCGCTGGACGGCGACGGCCACCACCAGGACCGCCATCATCGTCAGCAGCGCGTTGATGATCAGGGCTTCGATGTCGGATCCTCCGGCGCGAGCTGCGGCTTCACGCCGCGCGCAAGCGCCGCCTTGACCAACGCGTGCGTCGCCGCGGGGCTCGCGAAGAAGATGAAGATGGCCAGGAACAGGAGCTTCACGGCGACCAGCGTGAGCCCCGCCTGCAGCACGAGCCCCAGCAGGATCAGCCCGGCGCCGAGCGTGTCCGTGACGCTGGCGCCGTGCATGCGGGTGAAGAAGTCGGGCAGGCGCAGCAGGCCCAACGCGCCGACGACGCTGAAGAAGCCGCCCGCGAGCAGCAGCGCCCAGCTCGCGACGTCGACGACAAGCTGCGCGCCCACCGTCATGTCTCCCCGTCGGCGGGCGCGCCGAGGTCGCCGCGGCGGAAGAACTTGAGCACCGCGATGGTGCCGACCAGGTTGAGCAGCCCGTAGACGATCGCGAGGTCGAGGAACTCAGGGCGCCCGGCGAGGAAGCCCATCACGGCCATGAGCATCATGGCGATCGTGCCGATCGTGTTGCCCGCCTGCACGCGATCGAACACCGTGGGGCCGCGCACAGCGCGCACGATGGCGAGCGCCACGGCGACCAGCAACGCGAGCGCCGCGGCGGCGAACATCACGGCGCGCCCTCCAGCGCCGCGACACGGCGGTCCATCTCGCTGTCCACGCAGCCGTGCGCGCCGTCGCGCGTCAGTCCGTGCACCAGGAACTCCTCCGGCGTGGCCTCGATGGTGATAGTGCCGGGCGTGAGCGTGATCGAGTTCGCGTGCGTGACGAGGCCGACCGGAGTGCGCTGCAGCGGCCGGAAGCGCACCAGCGTCGGCGAGACGGGCAGCTTCGGGTCGAGCACGATGCGCGTGACGGTCCAGCCCGACTTGCAGATCTCCTTGAGCAGCCAGGGCCAGTAGTGGAACGTCGTGCGCCACATCACCAGCGGGAACGACTCGACGTCGACCATGTCCATGCGCCGCGCGAACCAGACGACGGCGATCGCCGACCCCGCGCCCGCCGCGACGAGGAACGGCGTGAACACGCCGGACAGCAGTAGCCAGAACACGAACTGCAGCACGAACGCCGCCACGACGACCATCGCGGACTCCTCCGGGAGGCCCCGTCCGCCTCGCGCGGACTTCGCGGGCAAAGCCGCGCGCTCGCGGCGCGGGCGTAGGCAACTTACCACAAGCGCCGCGAGCCTTCCAACGGCGGACGGGGCCGGCCTACTCCGGCGGCAGGCCCAGGATCTCGAAGGTGCGCCGCAGCTCCGCGCTCATCGGCAGGCCGAGCCGCTCGCCGTTGGGCAACGTCCGCACGAACCACTTGTTGTAGATCCCACGAAGTTCGCCCGTCGTCGCGAGCCCGCGCAGCGCCGCGTCGACGAGCGCCGCAAGGTCGGGATCCCCGCGCGCGAAGGCGATGGCGTAACGTTCGAAAGACAGGTACTCGCCGACGATCGCGTAGCTTGCCCGCCTGCCCGCGCGCACCGCCTCGCCGAGCAGCAGGATGTCGTCGCCGCCCACCGCCTGCACCTTGTCCGCGTCGAGCAGCGCGAACGCCTGTGCGAGATCGTCCACGATCGCCAGCTCGATGGCGAGGCGGCGCATCCGCACGACCTCGCGCAGCGCCGCTTCGTTCGTCGTGCCGCGGACCACGGCGACGGCCCGCCCGGCGAGATCCGCGAGCGAGCGCACGCGGCTGCCGCGCGGCACGGCCAGCTTGGTGCCGGCGACGAAGATCGTCGGCGAGAACGCGACGCGCGCGCGGCGCTCCCCCGTGTTCGTGGTCGAGCCGCACTCGAGGTCGACCTCGCCGCGCGCCACGCGGTCGATGCGGTCGGCGGCGGTGACTCGCACGAACTCGACGCCGACGCGGCGCGCGCCGACCGCTTCGCGGATCGCCTCCACCACCTCGCGGCACAGGTCGATCGAGTAGCCCGCCGGCACACCGGCCTTCGAGACGAACGAGAACGGCGCCGCGTCCTCGCGGTAGCCCAGCTTCACGATGCCCGCACGGGCGACGCGCGCGAGCGTGCCGGTCAGCGCGCCCGGCGGAGGATCGGCGCCACGGGCGGGCGCTGCAGCCGCGAGGGCCGCGCAGGACAGCGCGAGGACGAGGACGCGGCGCATGGCGTCAGGCCGCGCGCGCCTCCGAGCGTTCCTCGCCCGACGGCGCGAGCTGCCCCTCCCACTTGGCGACGGCCGCGGTCGCGATGCTGTTGCCGATGACGTTCGTCGCCGTGCGGCCCATGTCCAGGAACTGGTCGATGCCGAGGATCAGCAGCAGCCCGGCCTCGGGCAGCCCGAACGTCGGCAGCACGGCCGCGACGACGACGAGCGACGCCCGCGGCACGCCCGCCACGCCCTTGCTCGACACCATCATCACCAGCAGCATCGTGACCTGCGTGCCGAACGACAGCTCGATGCCGTAGGCCTGCGCGATGAACAGCGCGGCGAACGACTGGTAGAGCATCGAGCCGTCGAGGTTGAACGAGTAGCCGAGCGGCAGCACGAACGAGCTCACCTTGTCGTTGACGCCGAAGCGCCCCAGGCCGTCCATCAGCTTCGGGTAGGCCGCCTCGCTGCTCGCCGTGGTGAACGCGACGAAGAGCGGGTCGCGCACTTCCCGCAGCAGCCGGAATACCGACGCCCCGAGCACCGCGAAGCCGGCGCCGATCAGGATCGCCCAGAGCAGCAGGATGCCGGTATAGAAGGAGCCGATGAACTTGCCGTAGGTCGCCAGGACTCCGAGGCCCTGCGTGGTGATCGCCGCCGCGATCGCGCCGAAGATGCCGAGCGGCGCGACCCACATCACGTAGTCGGTGACCTTGAGCATCACGCCGACGAGCTCGTGGCAGCCCTTCACGATGGTCTGCGCGGGCTCCGCCTTCATCGACGCCAGCGCGAAGCCGAAGAGGCACGAGAAGATCAGGATCTGCAGGATCTCGTTGGCGGCCATCGCCTCGAAGAAGCTGCGCGGCACCATGTGGGCGACGAAGTCGCGCAGGTTGAGGCCCCCGGTCTTGAGGTTGGTTGCCGCGTCCTTGTCGGGCAGCGCCAGCGCGAGCCCGCTGCCTGGCTGCAGGACGTTGGCGAGCACCATGCCGAGCAGCAGCGACACGAGCGACGCGGTGATGAACCACGCGAGCGCCTTGCCGCCGATGCGCCCCACCGCCTTCGCGTCGCCCATGCCCGCGATGCCCGACACGACCGTCGCGAACACCAGCGGCGCGATGATGACCTTGATGAGCCGCAGGAAGACGTCCGAGAGGATCGAGAAGTAGCCGGCCAGCGATGCCGTGGCGGCGGCATCCACCGCGGTCGCGTGGCCGATCCAGCCGGCGACGACGCCCGCTGCAGCCGCGATCAGGATCCAGGTGGTGAGCTTCCTGAACACATCTCCTCCTCGTTGCCGCTCGCGCCCCGCCGGGGCAGTGCGCCTGCCTTCGCGGGCGTCGAGCGCCCACTGGTTCGATCATCGATCCGCAGGCGGCTCGAGCCTAGAACCGCACCGCATAGTTGACGTAGGCCCGCAGTTGCGTGCCGGTCTGCGGCGCGCCGTCCTGACGCAGCCACGAGTAGCGGAACGTGGCGACGAAGCCCTCCAGCAGCGAGCCCTTGGGAAACGCATAGTCGACGCGGACATCGGTCTCGCTGCGATCCGGCATCGGCGCGCCGGTCGTGTAGTCCAGGCGGTCGTGGCCCGAGGCATACATGGCCGCGGCGGTGAGTCCGGGCGCGCCGACCTTCGCGAAGTCCACATTGGCGCCGATGCCCCAGGCCTTCTCGCCCGCGGTGTTGAACGACACCTGCATCATGTCGAGGTACGACGCGTGGCTGCCGTACGGATTGAGCGTGTCGCGATCGCTGCCGGTCTGCGTCCAATAGAGCTGCGCGCCGACTGGCCCGTAGCTCAGCGTCGCCTGCAGCCCATAGCCCCACGTCGAGAACGAGCCGAGCTGCTCGGCGCCTACGGAGGACTGCGGATAGTACTGCGCGCCGAGGGCGACGCTCGTCTGGTCGTCGATTTGGAGGGGAAAGCGGACGTCAGCGTAGAACGTGTTGAAGACGTCGAAGGTGTGCTGCTCGTCGACGCGAACGTAGCCGTTC
Organism: Betaproteobacteria bacterium; assembly: GCA_029884335.1. GTDB lineage: Bacteria > Pseudomonadota > Gammaproteobacteria > Burkholderiales > Casimicrobiaceae > VBCG01. Next base: position 34,870 of record JAOUIA010000026.1, on the reverse strand, counting down.
TTCACGAAGTTCCACGTGGCGCTGGCGAAAGCGACGCCCGTCTGGTCGCCGCTGCCGCCGGCGACGTTCGACATCCAGCGGAACGATTCGCTGTCGCGGACCTTCTCCTTCGTGATGTAGCCGCCGATGTACGACACCGCGTCGACGGTCCCGGAGAGCGTGTATGCCTCGAACGTGTTCGGCACCATCCGGTTGTCCTGCGGATTGATGAACGGCCGGTTGATCAGCTGCCGGTACATGGTGAGGGTCTGGCCCGCGAAGCGGACGGCGCCGAACGCCTCTGCCAGCACGTTGATCGCGTCCTGGTTGGAACGCAGAAGCCTGGTCCCGCCCTTGTCGTCGGGGGCGTAGAGCGGCTGCGACGTATAGAAGTTGAGCGCGGCCTGAAAGACGTCGCCCCACCACGGGCTGCGCAGGCCGAACCAGCCGCCCAGCGCCCACGCCTCGCTCGGCGTGCCGGACGTGCTCTCCTGGTCGAAGTAGTAGGTGCGCAGTTGCACGACGGGCTCGATCCCGCCGGGCAGCCGGAAGCCTTCCTTCGGCAGATCGCCGGGAACGATTCCCTGCCCGCAAGCGGCGCCCGCGACGAGCGCGGCTGCCACCACGGCAGCAAGCCGCCGCCACCGGCACGATGGTCGGCGCGGCTCGGTGTGCGAAGCTCGAGTGTCCATGCATCGTTCCCGAAGGAAGCGGTCCCGTGAGGCGCCCGGATCAGAACATGATGCGCGCCAGGAACAGGCCCGTGATCACGGCGACGGAGGTGGCGACGATGCCCGGGATCATGAACGAGTGATTGAGCACGTACTTGCCGATCCTGGTCGTGCCGGACAGGTCGAAGTTGATCGCCGCGATCAGCGAGCCGTAGGTCGGGATGAAGAAGTAGCCGTTGACCGACGGGAACATCGCGATCAGGAACTGCGGCGGGATGCCGAGCGCCATGCCCAGCGGCATCAGCGCACGGGTCGTCGCAGCCTGGCTGTACAGCAGCACCGAGGCGAAGAACAGGCCGAACGCGAACGTCCAGGGGGCGGCCTTCGCCCACTCGCCGATCGCCGGCACGATGACGTTCTGGTGCGCGGCGATGAAGCTGTCGCCGAGCCACGCCAGGCCGAAGATGCCGATCACGGCGACGACCCCGGCGCGCAGCGTCGCGGTCTTCGGCACCTCGTCGACGTTGATCTTCGTCGCGAGCAGCATGATCGCCGCGACCGCCATCATGACGATCTCGATGACGATCGGCATCGCGAGCGGCCCCTTGGCGCCGGGAAGCTTGCGGTACTCGGGGAAGAACCCGAAGAACACGACCAGCGCCACGCCGCAGAGGAACAGGTACGCCGAGGTCTTCGCGGAGGCCTTGAGCGGCGGCCGCTCTTCCGCGGATTTCGGTGCGGGAACCTGTCCTGACTTCAACCGCGCCTGGTACTCGGGGTCGTCCTTCAGGTCCTTGCCGACGAACATCGAGACGATCGCCGCCGCGACCACGCCGGTCAGCGTCGCGGGCACGCAGATCATCAGGATCTCGGGCAGGCCCCACTGCGAGAGGCCTTTCTCGCTGAACAGGCCGATCATCGCCGCCGTCGCGGCCGCCACCGGGCTCGCGGTGATCGCCTGCTGCGAGGCGATCGTCGCCACTGCCATCGGACGCTCGGGACGGATGCCGCTCTGGTGCGCGGTCTCGTAGATCACCGGGAGCAGCGGGTAGACGATGTGTCCCGTGCCGGCGACGAACGTGAACGACCACGTGGTCAGCGGCGCGACGATGGTCACGTACTTCGGGTTGGCGCGGATGATGCGCTCGGCGATGCGCACCAGGAAGTCGATGCCTCCCGCCGCGTCCATCACCGACGCGGCCATGATCACCGCGAGGATGATCAGCATCACGTCGACCGGCGGCGAGGTCGGGTTCACGCCGAAGGCCACGACCAGGATCAGCAATCCGACCGCGCCCCACAGGCCGAGGCCGACCCCGCTGTAGCGCGAGCCCATCCAGATCGCCGCCAGCACTACGGCGAACTGCAGGACGATCGAGAGTGTCATCGGTGTTCCTTGCGTTCAGACAGGTCGCCGCGAGCCGGCGACCCCGACCGCCCGAGGCGGTCCTTCAGCCGGCAGGCGCCATTTCGTCGCGCGGGCCGCCGACGGCGCTCCTTCCGTGCGGTTCGAGCCGCGCCACGGAGCTGTCACTCGGCATGCGTCTTTTCGTTCACCGGACCGTCGCGAGCGGCGGGCCCGTCCTGACTCCCGCCGGGCTCGTCCTGTCTGTTTGCTTCCATCCGGATCCGGCCCGCCACGAAGCTGTCACTCGGCATGCGTCTTTTCGTTGACCGGACCGTCGCGGAGCGCCGGGCTTGTCCTGTCTCCCGCCGGGCTTGTCCTCTTTCCCGCCGGGCTTGTCCTGTCTGTTTGCTTCCATCCGGATCCGGCCCGCCACGAAGCTGTCACTCGGCATGCGCCTTTTTCTCCACCGGACCGTCGCGGAGCGCCGGGCATGTCCTAGCTATTGCTCGAACTTCGGACTGATCAGGTTCTCGAACGAGAACGTCTCGTCCCACTTCTGCTGCGTCATGAGCTTGCGCTCCTTGACCACGATGTCGTGCAGCGACTTGCCGGTCTCGTAGCCCTCGCGCGCGAGCTCGGCGCACTGCTTGTAGCCGAGCGCGGGCTTGAGCAGCGTGACGATGCCCAGCGAGTTCAGCACCATGTCGCGCGTGCGGTCCGCATTGGCGGTGATGCCGTCGACGCAGTTGACGCGCAGGCTGTCGACCGCGTGCTCCATCGTGCCGATCGAGGTGAACAGCGCGAACGTGATGACAGGCTCCATCACGTTGAGCTGCAGCTGGCCGGCGGAGGCCGCGAGCGTCACCGTGAGGTCCAGCCCGATCACGAGGAAGCCGACCTGGTTCACGACCTCCGGGATCACCGGATTGACCTTGCCCGGCATGATCGAGCTGCCCGGCTGCATCTGCGGCAGGTTGATCTCGTTGAAGCCGCAGCGCGGCCCGCTCGCCAGCAGGCGAAGGTCGTTGCAGATCTTGGTGAGCTTCGACGACGTGCGTTTCAGCACCCCGGAGAGCAGCACGTAGGCGCCGGTGTCGGAGGTCGCCTCGATCAGGTCGCCGGCGAGGATGAACTTGCGGCCCGTGAGCTCCGAGAGGTACTTCGTCGCGAGCTCGGGATAGCCCGGTGCGGCGGTGACGGTCGTGCCGATGGCGGTCGCGCCGAGGTTGATCTCGTGCAGGAACTGGCGCACTTCGGCGATGCGTTGCACCTCCTCGCCGATCGTCGTCCCCCAGCCGTGGAACTCCTGCCCCAGCGACATCGGCACCGCGTCCTGCAGGTGCGTGCGGCCCATCTTGAGGACCCTGTCGAACTCCTTCGCCTTGGCGAAGAACGCCTCCTGCAGCGCGGAGAGCGACTTCATGTAGCTCTCGAGCCGCATGATCAGCGCGAGCCGGAACGCCGTCGGGTACATGTCGTTGGTCGACTGCCCGAAGTTCACGTGGTCGTTCGGGTTGACGTGCTGGTACTCGCCTTTCTTGTGGCCCAGGCTCTCGAGGGCGAGGTTCGCGATCACCTCGTTCGCGTTCATGTTCGTCGAGGTGCCCGCTCCGCCCTGGATGAAGTCGGTGACGAACTGGTCGCGCATCTCGCCGGCGATCAGCTTGTCGCACGCCGCGGCGATCGCGTTGGCGATCTTCGCGTCGAGCACGCCCAGGTCGCGGTTGGCGAGCGCAGCCGCCTTCTTCGCGTAGCCGAACGCCTTGACGAAGTTCGGCTCCAGCGACATCGGGATGCCGGTGATGTGGAAGTTCTCCTTGCCGCGCAGCGTCTGCACGCCGTAGTACGCGTCGGCGGGAATCTCCTTCGCGCCGAGGAAGTCCTTCTCGATGCGGGTTGCCATTGCGCAACTCCTTCACTTTCGATCCGGCGCGCGCCGGATGTCGAAACGATGCTCTGCCAGGCCGCGCGGCCGTTCCTTACCATTCTGGACACGCGCGCACGCGCGCGGCGCCGCGCGCAGCGAAACCTTGATCCCGGGCAACCTCGACCCGGGCGGCGCCCGGGCAGGCGTCAGGTCAGGCCCAGCCCTTCCCGGCCATCTTCCGGCGCAGGAACGCGATCTGCGTCTGCAGCGGCAGGTCCTTCGGACAGACGTCGTGGCAGGCGAGCAGCGACATGCAGCCGAACACGCCGTCGTCGGTGCCCACCAGCTCGTAGTAGTCGTCGTCGGTCCGCTTGTCGCGCGGGTCGAGGCGGAAGCGCGCAATCTTCGCCATGCCCACGGCGCCGACGAAGTCCGGCCGCATGCGGGCGGTGCCGCACGAGGCAACACAGCAGCCGCACTCCACGCAGCGGTCGAGCTCGTTCAGCTGCTCGGCCAGCTCCGGCTCCATGCGTTCCTCGAGCCGGTTGATGTCGCGCGCCTTCGCGTCGCCATGCAGCCACGCCTGCAGCCGCTCGCTGGTACCGCGCATCCACTTGCCGGTGTTCACCGACAGGTCGCCGATCAGCTCGAACACGGGCAGCGGCGCCAGCGTGATGTCGGGCCCGACGTCGCGGGTGAGCGTGCGGCAGGCGAGCGTCGGCCGGCCGTTGACCATCATCGCGCAGCTGCCGCAGATGCCGGCGCGGCAGACGAAGTCGAACTGCAGCGTCGGGTCCTGCGTCTCGCGGATCTCGTTGAGCGCGATGAACAGCGTCATGCCCTCCGACTGCTCGAGCTCGTAGGTCTGCATGCGCGGAACGCTGCCCGGCTCCTGCGGGTTGTAGCGCAGCGCGTGCACGCGGATCTTCGTGCCAGTCGCCACACCTCCGGAGCGTGCCGCGGTCGCCGAGGGGGCCGGGGTCGTCGAGGGGGCCTTCACGATGGTCGTCGTCGTCACGTCCTCACCTCACTCGCTTTCCCAGGCAAACTCGGACTCCGGCGTGCCGTTCGGCTCCGCGGGCGGGAAGCGCTCGTCGATGCGCTCGTTGCGACCCTGCAGCCTCTTCGGCAGCAGGTGCGCGTAGGGCATCAGCGCGCGCTGGCGCTCGAAGCGGTCCTCGTGCTTCTCCTTGATCGCGTCGACCTCGGCCTGCCGCGCCGCCGTGTCCGGGTGGTCGGCGTAGTCCTTCGCGCCGTAGCCGCGCCAGCCCGGCGGCAGCTCCATGCGCCTGACGTCGAGCGGCTCGTAGTCGAGCGCGGGCAGCGTGTCCGTCTCGTTCTTCCACGTCGCGAGCGTGCGCTTCAGCCATTGCACGTCGTTGCGCCGCGGGTGGTCCTCGCGGAAGTGCGCGCCGCGGCTCTCCGTCCGCGTGAGGGCCCCGTAGGCGACGGTCAGCGCGAGCTTGAGCATCTTCTGCGTGCGGTAGGCGATCACCAGCTCCGGGTTGGGCCCCGGCACACGCGAGCGCAGGCCGATGCTGCGGCTGCGCACCAGCAGCTTCTGCAGCTCGTCGACGGCCTCCTCGAGGTCCTTGCCGCGCCTGAAGATGCCGACTTTCGCCGTCATGATCTCCTGCATGCGCGCGCGGATCGCCGCGGCGTCCTCGGTGCCGCCGCCGTGCACGAGCCGGTCGAGCTTCGCCTGCTCGCGCTCGAGGAACCCGCGCACGACTCCGGTCGGGATGCTCACGTCGTTCTCGGAGCGGTCGCAGAAGTCGGCGACGTACTCGCCGACGATCATCCCGGCCACGACGGTCTCGGCCACCGAGTTGCCGCCCAGCCGGTTGAAGCCGTGCATGTCCCAGCAGGCGGCCTCGCCGGCGGAGAACAGGCCCTTGAGCGTCGGGCTCTCGCCGGTGGGCTTCGTGCGCACGCCGCCCATCGTGTAGTGCTGCGCGGGCCTCACCGGGATCATCTCCTTCACCGGGTCCACACCCAGGAAGTAGTGGCAGATCTCGAAGACCTCGCGCAGGTTGTGGCGGATGTGGTGCTCGCCCAGCAGCGTGATGTCGAGCCAGATGTGCTCGCCGAAGCGCGACTTGACGCCCTTGCCCTTGGCGATGTGCTCCTCCATGCGGCGCGAGACCACGTCGCGCGAGGCGAGCTCCTTCTTCTCCGGCTCGTAGTCCGGCATGAAGCGGTGGCCGTCGGCGTCCTTGAGCAGCCCCCCGTCGCCGCGGCAGCCCTCGGTCACCAGGATGCCGGCCGGGAAGATGCCCGTCGGGTGGAACTGGACCGCCTCCATGTTGCCGAGCGCCGCCACGCCGGTCTCCAGCGCGATCGCGTGGCCGATGCCCTCGCAGATGACCGCGTTGGTGGTCACGCGGTACAGGCGCCCCGCGCCGCCGGTGGTGATCGCCGTCGCCTTGGCGACGTACGCCGACAGCGCCCCGGTGACGAGGTCGCGCACCACCGCGCCGTAGCAGCGCCCGCCGTCGTGGATCAGCGCCAGCGCCTCGGTCCGCTCGTGCACCGGGATAGACGCGGCGATCGCCTGGTCGCCGACCGCCTGCAGCATCGCGTGGCCGGTGCAGTCGGAGACGTAGCAGGTGCGCCACTTCTTCGTGCCGCCGAAGTCGCGCTGCGCGACCAGCCCGTGCGCCTCGTCGCGCTCGGTGATCGTCACCTTCTGGCCGTTGATCACGACCGTGCGGTCGCCGCGGCGCACGCGGCTCCACGGCACGCCCCATGCCGCCAGCTCGCGCACGGCCTTGGGCGCGGTGTTGACGAACATGCGCACGACCTCCTGGTCGGCGCCCCAGTCCGAGCCGCGCACCGTGTCCTCGAAGTGCACGTCCTCGTTGTCGCCCTGCCCCTTGATGACGTTGCCGAGCGATGCCTGCATGCCGCCCTGCGCCGCCTTGCTGTGCGAGCGTTTCGGCGGGACCAGCGACAGGATCAGCGCGTCGTGGCCGCGGCGCTTGGCCGCGATGGCGAGCCGCAGGCCGGCAAGTCCCCCGCCGATCACCAGCACGTCGGTGTAGACGACCTTCATTTGACCGCTCCCTGTTGCACCGACGCGGGCACGTAGCGCTCGCCCGCGCGGTCCGCGTGCTCGTAGCCGATCTTCATGTAGGCGCCCAGCGTGGCGAGCCCGAGCGCCAGGAAGAACACGGTCAGCGCCCACTTCGCCTTCTTGAGCGCCGAGCGCGTGGCGTCCGCGTCGCCGCGCTCGAACCAGCCCCACTTCACCGCCAGCCGGTAGAGGCCGATGCCCCCGTGCAGTTCGACGGCGAACAGCATGACGAGGTAGAGCGGCCACCAGCGGCCGCTCCACACGCGGTCGGCCGACTCGTACGGGCCGATCAGCCCCGGGTGCATCAGCATCTGGTAGAGGTGGACGGTCACCAGGAAGAACAGCATGAAGCCGGTGATCGCCTGCACCCACCACAGCGTGGTGTCCTCGTGCTTCATTACCTTCATGTGGCCGCGGTACATCTGCCACTGGCGGAAGTTGATCGGCAGCTTGCGCACGGCGAGGAACGCGTGCGCGACGAACATCACGAGGATGCCGAACACGATCACCGACACGATGCCCGGGTAGGGCTTCCCGAAGATGAAGTAGCCCTCGAACATCCTCGTCACGGTCCACATGAAGTCCTTGCTGACCAGGATCGTGGACACGAAGAACATGTGGCCCCACATGAACAGGGCCAGCACGCCGCCGGTGAAGCTCTGCAGCAGGTCGAGGCGGGCGGGGACCCGGCTCGCGCGGGGGCGATCGGCGAGGCCTACGCCGGCGATCGTGGGGCTCGTCGACGCCATGTCGGCTCCTTAGGTTGGCTGGGCGGGCGCAATCCGACGACCGCACGGCACCCGACCAAGGCACGTTAGCGGCCCCCGCCGGCAGGGTGTTGACCGCCATCAAAGGAATCCGGCAACCGGTCGCCCGCCGGCACCGGGGCGCCGGCCGGTTGCGCAGGGCTTCGCATTTCCGGACAGCCGGCGGCTGCTGCGTTGCACAATTGACGGCCATCAACGCCCCGGAGATGAGCGGCGTCCCGGCACCGGGCCCGCGCCGGCAGTTGACTTCAATCAACCGGCATTCCACCGCGGGGCTTGAGCATTCGCATTAAGCAGAAACGGCGGCGAAGGCGTCGCCGCCCGGTACCGCGAACACGGCGGTGCCGCCGGGGCCGGAGTCACGGCGGTCGCGTCGCGGGCGGCGTGCGCTCAGGCGCGCGGTCGCAGCCTGCCCGACTTCTTCCCGCCCGCGTCCGACAAGCCCCTCACGAAGGCCCAGCCATGACCAGGATCCTCCGCCGCGAAGCCTTCTCGGAGACCACGTTCCTCTGGGAAGTGGAGGCGCCCGACGTCGCGCGCTCGGCCGAGCCGGGCCACTTCGTGATGCTGCGGCTGCACGAGGGCAGCGAGCGCATCCCGCTCACCGTCGCCGACTTCGACCGCGAGCGCGGCACCATCACGATGGTCATCCAGGCGCTGGGCAAGACGACGCTGGAGATGCGCGACCACTACAAGGAAGGCGACGAGTTCGCCGACTTCGTGGGGCCGCTGGGCCTGCCGCAGCACGTGGGCAAGGCCGGGCACGTCGTGCTGGTCGGCGGCGGCCTCGGCGTCGCCCCGGTCTACCCGCAGCTTCGTGCGTTCAAGGAAGCCGGGAACCGGACGACCGGGATCATCGGCTTCCGCACGAAGGACCTCGTGTTCTGGGAGGAGAAGTTCGCGAAGTACTGCGACGAGCTGATCGTCTGCACCGACGACGGCAGCTACGGCCGCCCCGGCTTCGTGACCGCGGCGCTGGCCGACGTCGTCGCGCGCGACCGGCCAGACCTCGCCGTCGCCATCGGCCCACTGCCGATGATGAACGCCTGCGTCGAGACCACGCGGCCGTCGGGCGTGAAGACGATGGTGTCGCTCAACGCGATCATGGTCGACGGCACGGGCATGTGCGGCTCCTGCCGCGTCACGGTCGGCGACGAGATCCGGTTCGCCTGCGTGGACGGCCCCGACTTCGACGGACACCAGGTCGACTTCAAGGAGCTGATGCTGCGGCAGAAGCGCTTCCGGGGCGAGGAGTCGAAGGCGACCGACGACTACGCGCACGTCTGCCGGGTCGAGCAGCAGCTGTTCGTCGAGGGCAAGCGCAACTACAAGAAGTACAAGGACCTGGCGCCGCACGCGGTGAAGATGCCGGAGCGCGACGCGCTCGAGCGCTCGCGCAACTTCAAGGAGGTGAACCTCGGCTACTCGATGGCCGACGCGATCGCCGAGGCCGAGCGCTGCATCCAGTGCAGCAAGCCCACCTGCATCGAGGGCTGCCCGGTCGGCATCGACATCCCGCGCTTCATCCGCCACCTGCTGGTGCGGGACATGAACGGCGCGCTCGCCGTCATCAACGAGTCGAACCTGTTCCCCTCGGTGTGCGGCCGCGTGTGCCCGCAGGAGTCGCAGTGCGAGGCGCAGTGCGTCATCGCGAAGAACAAGAAGACGCCGATGGAGGCGGTGGCCATCGGACGGCTGGAGCGCTTCGTCGGCGACAACGCGCACGGCCCCGCCGCCACGCCGCCGAAGGTCGCCCGCAGGCTCGGCAAGGTCGCCATCGTGGGCTCCGGGCCGTCGGGGCTGGCCGTCGCCGCCGACCTCGCCAGGTACGGCTGCGACGTCACCGTCTACGAGGCGTTGCACGTGGTCGGCGGCGTGCTGCAGTACGGCATCCCGAGCTTCCGCCTGCCGCGCGACATCATCAGCCGCGAGGTCGACACGCTGAAGGCGATGGGCGTGCGCTTCGAGACGAACAAGGTCGTCGGCAAGACGTTCTCGGTGCCGCAGCTCATGGCCGACATGGGCTTCGACGCGGTGTTCGTGGGCGCGGGCGCGGGCGCGCCGGCGTTCCTCGGCATCCCCGGCGAGTTCGCGGGCCAGGTCTACTCGGCCAACGAGTTCCTCACCCGCGTCAACCTGATGGGCGGCGACAAGTTCCCGTTCCTCGACACGCCGATCACGCTCGGCAAGAGCGTCGTCGTGATCGGCGCGGGCAACACCGCGATGGACTGCCTGCGCGTGGCCAAGCGGCTCGGCACGCCGACCGTGCGCTGCGTGTACCGGCGCACCGAGGCGGAGGCTCCCGCGCGCATCGAGGAGCTGCGCCACGCCAAGGAGGAGGGCATCGAGTTCTTCTTCCTGCACGCGCCCGTCGAGATCCTGGTGAACGACGAGGGCGGCGTGCGCGGCATGAAGGTGCAGAAGATGACGCTGGGCGAGCCCGACGAGAAGGGGCGCCGGCGGCCGGTGCCGCTCGACGAGTTCGTCGAGCTCGAGTGCGACACGGTGATCTACGCGCTCGGCACCAAGGCGAACCCGATCGTCACCAAGTCCACGCCGGGCCTCGAGCTCAACAAGTGGGGCTACATCGTCGCCGACGCGGCCACGCAGGCGACCAGCGTGCCGGGCGTGTTCGCCGGCGGCGACATCGTGACGGGCGCCGCGACGGTCATCCTCGCGATGGGCGCCGGACGCCGCGCCGCGAAGGCGATCGGCGCGTGGCTCGCCGGCGGCAAGTCCGTCTGGCCGGTGACCCAGGAGCACGCCGATGCGTGGGCGCCGCCGGGGGCGGCCCCCGTCCCAACCCATGCCACCGCCGAGGTCCGCTCATGAGCATCTGCCCGCGCTGCCAGCGTCCGCTCGAGGACGAGGAGCCCTACGTCTGCTGCGCCGGCGTCGAGTTGACGTGGCGCTGCGCCTCCTGCCACAAGGTCTCCGAGGGCTTCGCGTTTCCCTACGGGCTGTGCCCCTACTGCAAGGGCAGGCTCGAGCTCCTCGACCGCGGCGGCGTCGAGGGCGACGCGGCGCTCGAGGCCGTGCGCAAGGCCTTCGAGATCGAGCTCGGCGGCCACGCGTTCTACCAGCGCGCGTCGCGGGACGCGAAGGACCCGCTGCTCGGCGACCTGTTCGCCCGCTTCGCGGCGATGGAGCAGGAGCACATGGCCACGCTGGCGAAGCGCTACCACGCCGAGCTGCCCCCGCCGTCGGCCGACTTCCAGATCGACCGCGCCGCGATCTTCGCCGGCGTGGACCGCAAGCCGGAGGACCCGGCGAACCTGTTCCGCATCGCGATCGCGTTCGAGCAGCGCGCCGTGGACTTCTTCGCGCGCGAGGGCGAGAAGGCCCCGGAGGGCTCGGTCGAGCGCGAGCTCTACCGCGAGCTCGCCGCCGAGGAGCGCGAGCACGTCGAGCTGCTGACCACCGAGTTCCGCCAGTGGGAAGCCGGCAAGCGCGGGCTGCTGTGACGAGCCCGGCGCAAGTGCGCGACAACGCATTCGTCGCCCCCGCGCAGGCGGGGGGCCAGCGTCTTTCGCCGAACGACTCTGGGTTCCCGCCTGCGCGGGAACGACGCCGTGGTGTGCGAGCGCCGGCAGGCCGCGCACGAAACTGAGACCATCATGACTGACCGCACCTACGTCCTCGACGGCAACGAAGCAGCCGCGCGCATCGCCCACCTCGCGAGCGAGGTGATCGCGATCTACCCGATCACGCCCTCGTCGACCATGGGCGAGCTGGCCGACGCCTGGTCGGCGGCGGGCCAGAAGAACGTCTGGGGCATGGTGCCGCAGGTGATCGAGATGCAGAGCGAGGCCGGCGCGGCGGGCGCGGTGCACGGCTCGCTGCAGGCCGGCGCGCTCACCACGACGTTCACCGCGTCGCAGGGGCTGCTGCTCAAGCTGCCGAACATGTTCAAGATCGCCGGCGAGCTGACGCCGGCGGTGTTCCACATCGCCGCGCGCACGCTCGCCACCCACGCGCTGTCGATCTTCGGCGACCACAGCGACGTGATGGCGGCGCGCACCACCGGCTTCGCGCTGCTCGCCGCCGCCTCGGTGCAGGAAGCGCAGGACATGGCGATGGTCGCGCACATGGCCACGCTGAAGGCGCGCGTCCCCTTCCTGCACTTCTTCGACGGCTTCCGCACCAGCCACGAGGTCAACAAGATCGAGCTCCTGCTCGAGGAGGACGTGCGCGGACTGATCGACGAGTCGCTCGTGCGCGCGCACCGCGAGCGGGCGCTCAACCCGGACGCGCCGAAGTTGCGCGGCTCGGCGCAGAACCCGGACGTGTTCTTCCAGGCGCGCGAGGCGTGCAACCCCTACTACGCCGCGGTGCCGGGCATCGTGCGCGAGTCGATGGACAGGCTGGCCGCCCTGACGGGGCGCCGCTACGGCCTGTTCGACTACGCCGGCGCGCCCGACGCCGAGCGCGTGCTGGTGCAGATGGGCTCGGGCACCGGCGCATCGCACGAAGCGGTGGCGAAGCTCGCCGCGGCGGGCGAGAAGGTGGGCCTGGCGACGGTGCGGCTGTACCGCCCGTTCGATGCCGCCGCGTTCGTCGCCGCGCTGCCGAAGACGACGCGGTCGATCGCCGTCCTCGACCGCACCAAGGAGCCGGGCGCGATCGGCGAGCCGCTCTACCAGGACGTCGTCACCGCGCTGTCCGAGGCGTGGCCCGAAGGCTCGCCGCTGCCGCGCGTGATCGGCGGCCGCTACGGGCTGTCGTCGAAGGAGTTCACGCCGGCCATGGCGAAGGCCGCGCTCGACGAACTGGCGAAGCCCCGGCCGAAGCGTCACTTCACCGTGGGCATCGTCGACGACGTCACGCACCTCTCGCTGCCTCTCGACGAGGCGTTCGACACCGAGCAGCAGGGCGTCACGCGCGCGGTGTTCTACGGCCTGGGCGCGGACGGCACGGTCGGCGCGACGAAGAACACGGTCAAGATCATCGGCGAGAACACCGACCTGCACGCGCAGGGGTACTTCGTCTACGACAGCAAGAAGTCGGGGGCGATCACCGTGTCGCACCTGCGCTTCGGGCCGCAGCCGATCGAGTCGACCTACCTCATCCGCCAGGCCGACTTCATCGCCTGCCACCAGTTCGAGTTCGTCGAGAAGCTGGACGTGCTCTCGCTCGCGCGGCCGGGCGCGACATTCCTGCTCAACAGCCCCTACGGGCCGGACGAGGTGTGGGCGAAGCTGCCGCGCGAGGCGCAGGCCACGATCCTCGAGCGCAAGCTCAGGTTCTACGTCGTCGACGCGCTGGCGGTGGCGAAGCAGGCCGGGCTCGCGGGCCGCATCAACACCGTGACGCAGGCCTGCTTCTTCGCGATCTCGGGCGTGCTGCCGCGCGACGAGGCGATCGCCAAGATCAAGGAGGCGATCACCAAGACCTACGGCAAGCGCGGCGAGACCGTGCTCAACCGCAACTTCGCCGCCGTCGACGCCTCGCTCGCGGCGATGGCCGAGGTGAAGGTCCCGGGCCGCGCCGACTCGGCGCTGACGCGCCGGCCGGTGGTCCCGGCGGAGGCGCCGGACTTCGTGCGGCGCGTCACCGCGATGATGCTGGACGGCAAGGGCGACCTGCTGCCGGTGTCCGCGCTGCCCGTCGACGGCACGTTCCCCACCGCCACCACGCAGTGGGAGAAGCGCTCGATCGCCCAGGAGATCCCGATCTGGGACGCGGACGTCTGCACGCAATGCGCGATCTGCGTGCTCGACTGCCCGCACGCGGCGATCCGCATGAACGTCTTCCCGCCCGCGCTGATGAAGGGCGCGCCGGCCACGTTCAAGGCCGTGCCCTACGGCCGGGGCAAGGACGGCGGCGCGCTCGAGGGCATGCTCTACAGCCTGCAGGTCGCGCCCGAGGACTGCACCGGCTGCGGCATCTGCGTGGACGTCTGCCCCTCGCGCAGCAAGACGATGGTCAAGCACAAGGCCATCAACATGGCGCCCAAGCTCGAGCACCTCGAAGCGGAGCGCGCCAACTACGCGTTCTACCTGACGCTGCCGGAGGTGCGTCCGGCGTTCGACACGATCGACGGCCTGCGCGGCTCGCAGTTCCGCCAGCCGCTGTTCGAATACTCGGGCGCCTGCTCCGGCTGCGGGGAGACGCCGTACATCAAGCTCATCTCGCAGCTGTACGGCGACCGCATGATCGTCGCCAACGCCACGGGCTGCTCGTCGATCTACGGCGGCAACCTGCCCACCACGCCCTACTCCGTCAACGCCGACGGACAGGGCCCGGCGTGGGCCAACAGCCTGTTCGAGGACAACGCCGAGTTCGGGCTCGGCATGCGGCTCGCCGTCGACGCGCAGAACGACCTCGCGAAGCTGCTGGTCGGGGAGCTGCGCGGCGCGATCGGCGAGGCGCTGGCCGACGGGTTGCTGAACGCGAAGCAGGACAGCGACGAGGAGGTGAAGGCGCAGCGCGCGCGCGTGAAGGAGCTGAAGGCGATCCTCGCGAAGCTGGGCACGCCGCAGGCGTTGCGGCTCGCAGCCGTCGCCGACAACCTGGTCGTGCGCAGCGTGTGGATCGTCGGCGGCGACGGCTGGGCCTACGACATCGGCTACGGCGGCCTCGACCACGTGCTCGCCTCGGGCCGCAACGTGAACATCCTCGTGCTCGACACGGAGGTCTACAGCAACACCGGCGGCCAGGCGTCGAAGGCCACGCAGCGCGGCGCGGTCGCGAAGTTCGCGGCCGCGGGCAAGCCGATCGGCAAGAAGGACCTCGGCATGATCGCGATGGCCTACGGCAACGTGTACGTCGCGCAGGTTGCGATGGGCGCGAACCCGGTGCAGGCGGTGCGCACGTTCCAGGAGGCCGCCTCGTGGCCGGGGCCGTCGCTGATCATCGCCTACAGCCACTGCATCGCGCACGGCATCGACATGACCACCGGCATGACGCACCAGCGCGACGCCGTGAAGAGCGGCTACCTGACGCTCTACCACTACGATCCGCGGCTCGGCATGGGCGGCGCCGACCAGCCGCTCAAGCTCGACTCGCGCAAGCCGACCATCCCGCTCGAGCAGTTCACCATGAAGGAGGGGCGCTACGCGATGCTCGCGCAGGCCGACCCGCAGCGCGCGAGGGATCTCGGGCGCGCCGCGCAGGCCGACGCCGACGCGCGCTGGCAGCTCTACGAGCAGATCGCGGGCGTGCACCGCGTCGTCACCGAGACCGGTGGCGAGAAGCCCGCCGAAGCGGGCGCTCCGCAGCCGAAGGAGGAGGTCAAGGAATGAGCGTCGATCTTTCGAGCGGGTACCTCGGCCTTCCGCTCGCCAACCCCGTCGTCGCCTCGGCCTCGCCGCTCACCGGCTCGCTCGACAGCCTGAAGCGCCTGCAGGACGCCGGCGTGGGCGCGGTGGTGCTGCCGTCGCTGTTCGAGGAGCAGATCGAGCACGAGGAGATGGCTACGCACGACCTCATGCTCTACGGCGCGGAGCTCTCGCCCGAGGCGCGCGGGTTCTTCCCGGAGGTCCGCGCGCACGAGACCGGCACCGCGAACTACCTGAAGCTGATCGGCGACGCGCGCAAGGCGCTCTCGGTGCCGGTGATCGCGAGCCTCAACGGCCACACGCCGGGGGGCTGGACGCGCATCGCGAAGCAGTGCGAGGAGGCCGGGGCGAGCGCGATCGAGCTCAACGTCTACTTCCTCGCGGCCGACCCGGCCGACACGGCCGACGGCGTCGAGAAGCGCTACCTCGACCTCGTCGCATCCGTGCGCGCGACCACGCGCATCCCGGTGGCCGTCAAGGTGTCGCCGTACTTCAGCGCGATGGCCGGCATGGCCGTGCGCCTCGTCGCGGCGGGCGCGTCGGGGCTCGTGCTGTTCAACCGCTTCGTCCAGCCCGACATCATGCTCGACGAGCTGGAGGTCGCCCCGCACCTCGTGCTGTCCACGTCCGACGAGCTGCGCCTGAGCTTGCGCTGGATCGCCATCCTGCACGGCCGCGTCCAGGCGAGCCTCGCCGCGACCGGCGGCGCGCACACGCCCGACGACGTGTTGAAGCTCCTGCTCGCCGGCGCCGACTGCGTGATGGTCGCGAGCAGCCTGCTCAAGCACGGCCCGCAGCACGTCGGCACGCTCGTGCGCGGCGTCGAGGCGTGGATGCGCGAGCGCGAGTACGAGTCGGTGGCGCAGATGAAGGGCTCGCTCAGCCAGCGCGCCTGCCCCGATCCCGACGCCTTCGAGCGCGCCAACTACATGAAGGCCCTCAAGTCCTACACCAGCGCGTTCGCCTGAGCATCGCTCGCGCCGCCGTTCCCGCCTGCGCGCGGACGACGGCGGGGGCGAACAGCCGCCACCCACCCCAAGCCACCCGGAGAGAACTGCCATGGCCCTCAAGATCACGGACGACTGCACAGGTTGCGACGCCTGCGTCGAGCCCTGCCCGAACACGGCGATCGCCGCCGGATCGCCGATCTACGTCATCGACCCGGCGAAGTGCACCGAGTGCGTGGGCGCGCACGACGAGCCGCAGTGCATCAGCGTGTGCCCCGCCGACTGCATCGTCCCCGACCCCGATCACGCCGAGACCAAGGAACAGCTGCAGGCCAAGTACGAATCGCTGCACAACTAGAGGAAGAGGAGCGATCATGAACGCCCGCGTCACGCCCCACCCGCACACGCCGATCCCCTCGTGGTTCCCGCGGGGCGCCGCGCTGCTGCGCGAGCCGACGCTCAACAAGGGCACCGCGTTCACCGACGTCGAACGCGACGCGCTCGGGCTGCGCGGCCTGCTGCCGCCGCGCATCTCCACGCAGGACTCGCAGGTCGCCCGCGTCATGGAGAACTTCCACCGGCTGGAGAGCCCGCTGGCGAAGTACATCATGCTGGAGTCGCTGCACGACCGCAACGAAGCGCTGTTCTACCGCGTGCTGACGCAGTACCCCGACGAGATGACGCCGATCGTCTACACGCCCACCGTCGGGCTCGCGTGCCAGGAGTTCGGGCACATCTTCCGCCGGCCGCGCGGCATGTACGTGTCGCTGGACGACCGCGGCCGCGTCGCGCAGATCCTGCGCAACTGGATGCACCACGAGGTCGCGATGATCGTCGTGACCGACGGCGAGCGCATCCTCGGCCTCGGCGACCTCGGCGCCTCCGGCATGGGCATCCCGATCGGCAAGCTCGCGCTCTACAGCGCCTGCGCGGGCATCGACCCGGTGAAGTGCCTTCCGGTCGTGCTCGACGTCGGCACCAACAACCCGAAGCTGCTCAAGGATCCGCTGTACCTCGGGGTGGCGCGGCCCCGGGCGACGCTCGCCGAGTACGACGAGCTGGTCGACGAGTTCATCGAGGCCACGCAGGAGGTGTTCCCCGGCGTCGTCGTCCAGTTCGAGGACTTCGCCAACCACAACGCGTTCCGCCTGCTGGCGAAGTGGCGCGACCGCATCTGCTGCTTCAACGACGACATCCAGGGCACGGCCGCGGTCACCGCCGCGGGCATCTTCTCGGCGCTGCGCGTCACCGGCAAGCCGATGCGCGACCAGACGATCCTCTGCCTGGGGGCGGGCGAGGCGGCGACCGGCATCTCCGACCTCCTGGTGCAGGCGATGGTCGACGACGGCCTCGGCGAGGCGGAAGCCCGGCGGCGCTGCTGGCTGGTCGACTCGAAGGGCCTCGTCGTGGCGAGCCGCACCGACCTCGCCTCGCACAAGCAGCCCTACGCGCACGATCACGCGCCTGTCCACGACTTTCCTGCGGCCGTGAACGCGCTGAAGCCCACGGCGATCATCGGCGTGGCGGCGACCCCCAACACGTTCACCGAGGAAGTCGTGCGCGCCATGGCCGCGTTCAACGAGCGGCCGATCGTGTTCGCGCTGTCGAACCCCACCTCCCGCTCGGAGTGCACGGCGCAGCAGGCCTACGGGTGGAGCGAGGGCCGCGCGCTGTTCGCCTCCGGCAGCCCGTTCCCCTCGGCGAGCGTCAGGGGCCGCCACTTCGTGCCGCGGCAGGGCAACAACTCCTACATCTTTCCCGGCGTGGGGCTGGGCCTGATCGTCTCGGGAGCGACGAAGGCGACCGACGCGATGTTCATGGCGGCCGCCCGCACGCTCGCGACGACGGTGAGCGAAAACGACCTTGCGCAGGGCAGCCTCTACCCGCCGCTGTCGGCCGTGCGCCACGTCTCGGCGCTGATCGCCGCGGCGGTCGCCGACGTAGCCTACGCGAGCGGCCTCGCGCGCAAGCAGCGGCCGGCGGACCTGGTGGCGTACGTCGAGGGCCACATGTACGATCCGCACTATCCGGAATACGCGTGACGGCAACGACGGGGGTCGGTGCGGTTGACCTCCGTCAATCCCCGCTTCCGGCCGGATAATTACGCTCGATCCACGGCCCCCCGGTAGGATAGGGGGGCCGTCGAGCGAAAAGGGGAGCATGACGCCGCACCGCATCCGCAGGGGCCTCGACCTTCCGCTGGCCGGAGCGCCCGCCCGGACGCTCGAGGCCGCGCGGGCGTGCGAGCGCGTCGCGCTGCTCGGCGCCGATTCGCTGGGGCTGCGGCCGTCGCTGCGCGTCGAAGCCGGTTCCGCGGTGGTCCGCGGCCAGCCGCTCTACGAGGACAAGAAGAACCCGGGCGTACTCTTCGTCGCGCCGGCCGCCGGAACGATCGAAGCCGTGAACCGCGGCGAGCGCAGGGCTTTCCAGTCGCTCGTTATCCGCGTGGACGCGACCGCGGACGGCGACCCGGAACGCGCGCAAAGGCCGGCATCGTTCGCCGGGCGCCCGGTCGCCGCGCTGGACCGCGCCGCGGCGATCGCGCTGCTGCTCGAGTCCGGGCTGTGGACGAGCCTGCGCGAGCGACCGTTCTCGCACGTGCCCTCCCCGGAGACGAAGCCGCGCGCCGTCTTCGTCACGGCGATCGACACGCATCCGCACGCGCCCGACGTCGGCCTCGTGCTCGCGGGCCGCGAGGAAGCGTTCGCCGACGGCGTGGCACTGCTCGCGAAGCTCACCGACGGGCCTGTCTACGTGTGCACGCCGGAGAGCCTCGACCCGCGGCTGCCCGCCGACCCGCGCATCCGCCGCGTCGCGTTCGCCGGCCCGCATCCCGCCGGCACCGCGGGACTGCACATCCACCTGCTCGATCCGGTCGATCACCACCGCCGGGCGTGGCACGTCGGCTGCCAGGATGTCGCCGCGATCGGCGAGCTGGTCGCGACCGGCCGGCCCGACGTCGCGCGCGTCGTCTCGATCGGCGGCCCCGGCGCCGCGCGTCCGCGGATGCTGCGCACGCGGCTCGGCGCCTCGCTCGACGAGCTGACCGCCGGCGAGACGCTGCCCGGCCCGCAGCGCGTGATCTCGGGCTCGGTGCTCGGCGGGCGAACGGCCATGGGGCCGGTCGAGGGATTCCTCGGCCGCTACCATCAGCAGGTCGCCGTCGTTCCCGAGGCGACCGAGCGCGAATTGTTCGGCTACATCACGCCGGGGCGCGACAAGTACTCGGTGTGGAACGTCGTGCTCGGCCGTTTCCGCCATGGACTCGCGCTGACCACGACGACCAACGGGGGGCCACGCGCGATGGTGCCCATAGGCAGCTACGAGCGCGTGATGCCGTTCGACATCCTGCCGACGTTTCTGCTGCGCGCGCTGGCGACGAAGGACGTCGAGCGCGCCGAGGCGCTCGGTGTGCTCGAGCTCGACGAGGAGGACCTGGCGCTGGCCACGTTCGTCGACCCCGGCAAGACCGAGTGGGGGCCGCTGCTGCGCGAGATGCTCGAGCGGCTGCGCAAGGAAGAGAGCGAGGCATGAAGGCCGCCGGGGCACCCCAGGGCTTGCCGTGCTCCCCGGGGGGTAGCGGCGCGGCCGCGTCGGCGGCAGGCGGCGGGACGAGCGCATGAAGGCGTTCCGCGCGCTGCTCGACCGCGTCGGCCACCACTTCGAGAAGGGCGGCCGCTACGAGAAGCTCTACCCGCTGTGGGAGGCTGCCGACACGTTCTTCTACGCGCCCGCCTCGCGCACGAAGGGCGGCGCGCACGTGCGCGACGCGCTCGACCTCAAGCGCATGATGATCATCGTCGTCATCGCCGCGATCCCCTGCGCGCTGATGGCGATGTGGAACACCGGTTACCAGGCGAACCTTGCGCTCGACCCCGCGAAGGTCGCAGGCCTCGACGGCTGGCGGCACTGGGTCATCCGGCTCGTCGGCACGGGCTACTCGCCCGACAGCCTGGTCGCGAACTTCGTGCACGGCGCGCTGTACTTCCTGCCCGTCTACGCCGTGACGATGGTCGTCGGGCTGTCCTGGGAGGTGGGCTTCGCGATCGTGCGCAAGCTCGAGGTCAACGAGGGCTTCTTCGTCACCGGCATCCTGTTCGCGCTGATCCTGCCGCCCACGATACCGCTGTGGCAGGTGGCCGTCGGCGTGAGCTTCGGCGTGATCTTCGCCAAGGAGCTCTTCGGCGGCACCGGGATGAACTTCGTCAACCCGGCGCTGGCCTGTCGTGCGTTCCTTTTCTTCGCCTACCCGGCGTTCATGTCCGGCGACCAGGTGTGGACCGCTGCGCTGCCCGCGCACGCCGTCGACGGCTTCTCCGGCGCGACGCTGCTCGCGCAGTGGCGGCAGGCGACCGAGCCGCTGGCCCTCTCCTCCGAGGGATGGTGGCGCGCGTTCGTCGGCATCGAGCCCGGCTCGATGGGCGAGACCTCCGCGCTCGCCTGCGCCATCGGCGCGGTGATCCTGATCGCCACCGGCGTGGGCTCGTGGCGGACGATGGCCGGTGTGACGCTCGGCACGATCGGCATGGCCTCGCTGTTCAACGCGATCGGTTCGGCGACGAATCCGTACTTCGCGGTGCCGTTCTGGTGGCACATGGTCGCCGGCGGGTGGGCGTTCGGGACGGTGTTCATGGCCACCGACCCGGTCACCTCGCCGTTCACCGACCGCGGCAAGTGGATCTACGGCGCGTTCATCGGTGCGCTCATCGTGCTGATCCGGGTGGTGAATCCGGCCTACCCCGAATCGACGATGCTGGTGATCCTGTTCATGAACGTGATCGCGCCGATCATCGACTACTACCTCGTGAAGGCGAACATCAAGCGGAGGGCGAAGCGCCGTGTCGAAGCTTGAGTCGACGCGCTACACGGTGCTGTTCGCGGCGGCGGTCTGCGTCGTCTGCGCATTCGTCGTCGCGCTGTCGGCCGTGGGTCTCTCCGCGAAGCAGGAGGCCGAGGCGCGGCAGTACCGGCAGAAGAACGTGCTGATCGCCGCCGGGCTCGCCAGGCCCGGCGAAGCGCTCACCGCGGCCGAGATCGACCGCCTGTTCGCCGAGAACATCCGCGTGGGCCTCGTCGACCTGCGCACCGGGGCGAAGGCCGAGCTGCCGGGCGTCGACCCCAAGTCGTACGATCAGCGCAAGGTGCGCAACGACAACGCGCTCTCGCACACTGCGCCGCCGAACAACGCGGGCCTGTCGCGGCTGCCCAACGTCGGCGCCGTCTACTACGTCGCGCCAAAGGGCGGCAAGGTCGAGCTGGTCGTGCTGCCCGTGGAAGGCGGCGGCATGTGGGGCATGGTCTCCGGCTTCATCGCGCTCGACACCGACGGCAACACGGTGCGCGGGCTCACGTTCTACGAGCAGAAGGAGACGCCGGGGCTGGGAGGGGAGATCGGCAACCCGAAGTGGCAGGCGCTGTGGCACGGCCGCCGCGCCTACGACGCCGGCTGGGAGCCGAAGCTCACCGTCATCAAGGGCCGCGCGGGGCCGCCCGACAAGGATCCGCACCGTATCGACGGCCTGTCCGGCGCCACGATCACCAGCAACGCGGTCACGCGGCTGATGGCGTTCTGGTTCTCGGAGAAGGGCTACGGGCCGTACCTCAAGCGGTTCCGTCAGGGAGACCTTGCATGAGCGGCCTGCGGGGCAAGGGGCGAGCGAAGGGGCGCGCATGAGAGTGTCCGACGCCCTGCTGGGCAAGGTCGAGCGCAGCACGCTGGCCACGCCGGTCCTCGTCAACAACCCGATCGCCATCCAGGTGCTCGGCATCTGCTCGGCGCTCGCGGTGACCACGCGGCTCGACAAGGCGCTCGTGATGGCAGTCGGCGTGACGCTCGTCGCCGCGTTCGCGAACCTCGCAGTGAGCCTCGTGCGCAACCACACGCCAGGCAGCATCCGCATCATCGTCCAGCTGACGATCATCGCCTCGCTGGTCATCATGGTCGACCAGGTCCTCAAGGCGTATTTCTACGAGCTGTCGCTCGAGCTGTCCGTCTTCGTGGGCCTTATCATCACCAATTGCATCGTGATGGGCCGCGCCGAGGGCTTCGCCATGCAGAACCCGCCGTGGCTGTCGTTCCTCGACGGCATCGGCAACGGGCTGGGCTACGGCGTCGTGCTGATACTGATCGGCGCCGCCCGCGAGCTGATCGGCGCCGGGCGCCTGCTCGGCTACCAGGTGCTGCCGCTCGTGCAGGACGGCGGCTGGTACGAGCCGAACGGCCTGATGCTGCTCGCGCCCTCGGCGCTGTTCCTCGTCGCGCTGTTCGTCTGGGCGGTGAAGACGCGCTACCCGCACCTGAAGGACAAGGAGTAGCGCGAGGCGCCCTCCATGGAGCACTTCCTCAACCTCTTCGTGCGCGCCGTGTTCCTGGAGAACATGGCGCTCGCCTACTTCCTCGGCATGTGCTCATTCCTCGCCTGCTCGAAGAAGGTGGAGACCGCGCTCGGGCTGGGCGCCGCCGTGGTGTTCGTGCAGGTGCTGACGGTGCCGCTCAACAACCTCATCCTGCGCCACCTGCTGGGCGAGGGCGCGCTCGCGTGGCTGTCGCCGGCGTTCGCGAAAGTGAGCCTCGCGTTCCTCTCGTTCATCCTGTTCATCGGCACGATCGCCGCCGCGGTGCAGGTCGTGGAGATGGCCGTCGACCGCTATGCGCCGAAGCTCTACGCCACGCTCGGCGTGTTCCTGCCGCTGATCGCGGTGAACTGCGTGATCCTCGGCGGGTCCCTGTTCATGCAGGAGCGCGAGTACACGTTCGCCGAGAGCGTCGTCTACGGGCTGGGCTCGGGCATCGGCTTCATGCTGGCGATCGTGGCGATGGCTGCGGTGCGCGAGAAGCTCGCGTACTCCGACGTGCCGACGGGCCTGAAGGGCATCGGCATCACGTTCGTCACGGCAGGGCTGATGTCGCTCGCGTTCATGGTCTTTTCCGGAATCCAGATCTGACGACGCCGCGACCATGATCGAGATCCTCGCCGGCATCGTCATGTTCACGCTGGTCGTGCTGCTGCTGGTGGCCACGCTTCTCGTGGCCAAGCGCAAGCTGGTCGCGCACGGCGACGTGACGATCACCGTCAACGACGACCCGGCCAAGGCGCTGAAGGTCCCCGCCGGCAACACGCTGCTGGGCGCCCTGGCGGAGAAGGGCATCTTCATCCCCTCCGCGTGCGGCGGCAAGGGCGCCTGCGGCGTGTGCGAGGTCGTGGTGAAGGAAGGCGGGGGCGAGCTGCTGCCCACGGAGACCGGGTACATCTCGCGCGGCGAGGCGAAGCGCGGCTGCCGGCTCGCCTGCCAGGTGAAGGTCAAGCGCGACATGCGCATCGAGGTCGCGCCCGAGGTCTTCGAGGTGCGCAAGTGGCGCTGCAGGGTGATCAGCAACCGCAACGTCGCCACGTTCATCAAGGAGCTCAAGCTGGCGCTTCCCGAAGGCGAGGAGGTGCCGTTCCGCGCCGGCGGCTACGTGCAGATCGAGTGCCCGGCGCACACCGTCGAGTTCAGGGACTTCGACATCGAGCCCGAGTACCGCGGCGACTGGGACAAGTTCGACCTGTGGCGCTTCCGCTCGGTGTGCGCCGAGCCGATCCAGCGCGCCTACTCGATGGCGAACTACCCGCTGGAGAAGGGCGTCCTGCTGTTCACCATCCGCATCGCGTTCCCGCCGGGCTACAAGACGGACATCCCGCCGGGCCTCATGAGCTCGTGGGTCTTCAACCTCAAGCCGGGCGACGAGGTCACCGTGTCCGGACCGTTCGGCGAGTTCTTCGCCCGCGAGACGCACGCGGAGATGTGCTTCATCGGCGGCGGCGCGGGCATGGCGCCGATGCGCTCGCACATCTTCGACCAGTTGCTGCGGTTGCACAGCAAGCGGAAGATCTCGTACTGGTACGGCGCGCGCAGCCTGCGCGAGGCGTTCTACGTCGAGGAGTTCGACGCGCTTGCCCGCGAGTACCCGAACTTCCGCTGGACGCTCGCGCTCTCCGAGCCGCTGCCCGAGGACGAGTGGAAGGGCAAGACCGGCTTCATCCACAAGGTCCTGCTCGACAGCTACCTCAGGGACCACCCCGCCCCCGAGGACGTCGAGTACTACATGTGCGGGCCGGGCGTCATGAACAAGGCCGTGATCGACATGCTGCTCTCGCTGGGCGTCGACCGCGAGAACATCATGCTCGACGACTTCGGCTGATGGAGGTGACGATGACGATGGCGAACCAGACGGTGGGCGAGGTGATCAGCGGCCGCGGCGTCGACGACCTGATCACGGCCCCCGCTTCCGCGACCGTGACGGAAGCCGTCGCGACGATGGCCGAGCGCAAGGTGGGCGCCGTCCTGCTGATGTCCGAGGACGACCTCGTCGCCGGCATCTTCAGCGAGCGGGACCTGCTCGTGCGCGTGGTGCACGCGGGGCTCGACCCGAAGGCGACCCCGGTGTCCCTGGTGATGACGCGCGACGTGCACTTCGTCTCCCCCGGCACGACGATCGAGGCGGCGCTCGCGCTGATGTGGGTCCAGCGCTTCCGCCACCTGCTGGTGATCGACGGTCCCCGGGTGCACGGGCTGGTGTCGATCCGCGACCTCGCCCACCACCTGATCGTGCACGGCGAGGGCCGCTTCGAGGCCGCCGTGCGCGCTGGCGGCGCCAAGCACGCCTGACGGAGAAGCGACGATGGACGCCCTCATCTCCCCCCGCCGCCGCACGCTCATCGCCGCGCTCGGCAGCGCCTCCCTTCTCGCCGCCTGCGGCGAGAGCCGGCCGCGCGCCGCCGCGCCGCATTTCGGCGGTCCCGCGATGGGCTCGAGCTACACGGTGAAGCTCGCCGGGAGCGTGGACGACGCGCTCGCCGCGCGAGCCGCCGACGCCGTGCGCGAGGCGATCGCGCGCGTCGAGGCGCAGATGTCGACGTGGCTGCCCGACTCCGAGCTCGCGCGCTTCAAGCGCCACGCCGCGGGCGTGCCGTTCGGGTTCTCCGCCGAGACCTACGCCGTGCTGTCGCTCGCGCAGCGCGTGGCCCGCGCGACGGGCGGCGCCTTCGACGCGACGGTCGCGCCCGCGGTGGACGCGTGGGGCTTCGGCCCCGGGCGAGCGCATCGCGTGGTCCCGGCCTCCGAGCGCGCCGGCCTCGCGCCGCGCATCGGTTACAACCTCATCGTGCTCGACGATGCGACGCGCAGCGCGACCAAGGCGCGCGCGGGCACGGCGCTCGACTTCTCGGGCATCGCGAAGGGCTATGCGGTCGACCGCGCCGCCGCGGCGCTCGACGCGCTCGGCCTCGAGCGCTACATGGTCGAGGCCGGCGGCGAGGTGCGCACCCGCGGACTCAACGGCGACGGCGTGCCGTGGCGCATCGCCATCGAGCAGCCGGACGCGATGCCGCCGCGCGCGCACTTCCTGGTCCCGCTCGCCGGGCTCTCGCTCGCCACCTCCGGCGACTACCGCATCTGGTTCGAGCAGGACGGCAGGCGCTTCAGCCACGAGATCGACCCGGCCTCAGGCGCTCCCGTGGTCCACGCGCTCGCCTCCGTCAGCGTCGCGGCGAGCGACTGCGCGTACGCCGACGCGATGGCGACAGCGCTGTTCGTCATGGGGCCGGAGCGCGCGGCCGCGTTCGCCGCGCGAAACGGCATCGCCGCCTACTTCATCGTGCGCGACGCCGCGCGGCTGGTGCCGTCGGCGAGCCCGGCGTTCGCGCGGCTCGGCGGCACGCGGCTGGCGTAATGCCTATGGACGTCGCCGCGCTCCTCCCCGTGTTCGCCGCCGCGCTGGCGCTCGTCGGCCTGGCCGTGCTGGCGATGGCCGTCGGCGCGATCTTCCGCCGACCGTGCCTGCGCGGCTCCTGCGGCGGCGCGCCGGTGACGGGACCGGACGGACGCAAGCTCTCCTGCGAAGACTGCCCGAACCGGAAACGCGGGACCGCGTCCCGCTGACTCGGCTCGCTCCCGTTGCCGTAAGATCGGCACGGGAGGAGGTCCGGTGCGAGAGGATCGCGAACGCCCGGCGGGCGCGGCGCGCAGCGCCATGGACGCCGGGGAGTTTGCCGCGGGCGTCGAGTCGCAGCGCGGCTACCTCATGCGCGTCGCCGCGCTGCAGCTGCGCGACCGCGACGCCGCCGAGGACGCGGTGCAGGAGACGCTCGTCGCGGCCCTTGCCGGGCGCGAGGGCTTCGACGGCCGCTCCAGCCTGCGCACGTGGCTCACCGGCATCCTCAAGCACAAGGTCGTCGACGCGATCCGCCGCCGCCGGCGCGAGCCGGTGTTCGAGTCGTCGCTTCCCGTGGAGGCCGACGTCGACGAGTTGGACGGGCTTTTCCGCGCCGACGGCGCCTGGGCGGCCCCGCCGTCCGAGTGGGGCGACCCGCAGGCGGCCCTCGGCCAGCGGCGGTTCTTCGAGGTGCTCGAGGCCTGCCTCGAGCGCCTGCCGCCGAACACGGCGCGGGCGTTCGTGATGCGCGAGGTCATGGAGCTCGACAGCGACGAGATCTGTAAGGAACTGGCGATCACCGCGAACAACCTCTGGGTGATGCTCTACCGGGCCCGGATGTCGCTGCGCGAGTGCCTGCAGCGGCGCTGGTTCGACGATGCCGCCCGCCAGCCATGAACATCCTCGCCCGCGCCCTCGGCCACCTCGTCTCCTGCCGCGAAGTCACGCGGCTCGTCTCGCAGCTCGCCGAACGGCCGCCGACCCGCTTCGAGCGTTTCCGGCTGTCCCTGCACCTCGCGGCCTGCGATGCGTGCGCCGCGTTCGAGCGCCAGATGGCGCTGCTGCGCGAGTCGATGCGGCGCTACCGAAGCTAGAATCCCCGGATGCGCTGCACCGTGAACGGCCGCCCCCGCGAGCAGGCCGAGCCCGCCACCATCCTCGCCCTGGTGCGCGACATGGCGCTCGAGGGCAAGCGCATCGCGGTCGAGGTCAACGGCGAGGTGGTGCCGAGGAGCCGCTGGGCGACGGCCATGCTGGCGGAGGGCGATCGCGTGGAGATCGTCGGCGCGGTCGGCGGCGGCTGAACCCTTCGGGAGGGGTAAGATTCCCTTCCATGAACGCCCCGCACGTCCCCCCGATGGCGCCCGCGGCCGCCGGCGCCGACCCGCTCGTCATCGCCGGTCGCGCATTCCGCTCGCGGCTGCTCGTCGGCACCGGCAAGTACCGCGACTTCGCGCAGACACGCGAGGCCGTGGTCGCGAGCGGTGCCGAGATCGTCACCGTCGCGATCCGCCGCACGAACATCGGCCAGGATGCGAACGCGCCCTCGCTGCTCGACGCGCTTCCCGCCGCCGAATTCACCTACCTGCCGAACACGGCCGGCTGCTACACGGCCGAGGACGCCGTGCGCACGCTGAAGCTCGCGCGCGAGCTGCTCGACGGGCACAAGCTGGTCAAGCTCGAGGTGCTCGGCGACAAGGACACGCTGTTCCCCGACGTGCGCCAGACGATCCGCGCCGCCGAGACGCTGGTCGCCGACGGCTTCGACGTGATGGTCTACACCTCCGACGACCCGATCGTGGCGCGCGAGCTCGAGGCGATCGGCTGCTGCGCGATCATGCCGCTCGCTTCGCTGATCGGTTCGGGCATGGGCATCCTCAACCCGTGGAACCTGCGGCTCATCGTCGAGCAGGCGAAGGTCCCCGTGTTCGTCGACGCCGGCGTCGGAACCGCCTCCGACGCCGCCGTCGCGATGGAGCTCGGCTGCGACGGCGTGCTGATGAACACCGCCATCGCGCTGGCGAAGGACCCGGTGCGCATGGCGCGCGCGATGCGCCTCGCCGTCGAGGCCGGCCGCGAGGCGTTCCTCGCCGGGCGGATGCCGCGCAAGCTCTACGCGGCGAGCCCCAGCTCGCCCACGTCGGGCCTGATCGGCTGATGCGCCGCGCCTTCGCCGCCGCGGCGCTCGCCGCGCTGTGCGCGCACCCCGCGGGCGCCGTTCCGCTCGCTGCGGACGACGTCGCGAAGCTGTGCAACGATGCCGAGGGACCGGCCCACTGCATGCGGCTCGTCGAGGCGCAGCAGATCAAGCGCCTGCCGGGGCTCGCCATGCGCGACGGCAACGCGCTGAAGGTGTCGCTGTTCCCGAGCGGCAGCACGACGTTCGAGGACGTCGACACGCTCTCTGGCGGCACGAGCTACGCGCTGTGGGACTACTCGAACGAGCTCAACGCCGTCGTATTGTGGACGCAGCGCGACGACGACGCCGGCTTCGTGCTGCTGCAGCGGGCGACCGGACGGCGCACGAATCTCCCTTCCGAGCCTTTCGTCTCGCCCGATCGCGCGCGGCTGGTGACGGCGGACTTCTGCGCGAAGCGCTGCGAGAACCGGCTCACGCTCTGGCGCGTCTCGCGCGAGAGCGTGGTGCGAGAGGCGGAGTGGACGCCCGACGAATCGTGGACCGACGCCGGCGTCAAGTGGAAGGACGCGACGACGCTCGTCGTCGACTTCACGACCGCTGCCGGCACGACCGGGACGCTCGAGCGCAAGGTCGGCCAGCCGGGTTGGGCCAAGCGCTAGCACGATGAGCGGGGACGGCGATGCGGGCGCGGCGCCGCGCCGGCCGGTGCGCAGCTTCGTGCTGCGCCAGGGCCGCATGTCTTCCGCGCAGCAGCGCGCGTTCGACGAACTGACGCCGCGCTACGGCATTCCCTTCGCGCGCAAGCCGCTCGACTGTGCCACTGCGTTCGGCCGGCGCGCGCCAGTCGTGCTGGAGATCGGCTGCGGAATGGGCGAGACGACCGCGGCGATCGCGCAGGCGCACCCGCAAGTCGACTTCGTCGGCATCGAAGTGCACTCGCCGGGCGTCGGGGCGCTGCTCAAGCGCGTCGGCGAACTCGGCCTGGCGAACGTGCGGGTGATCCGCCACGACGCCGTCGAGGTCGTCGAGCACATGATCGGGCCGGGCTCGCTCGCCGGCGTGCACGTCTACTTTCCCGACCCGTGGCCGAAGACGCGCCACCACAAGCGACGACTTCTCAAGGCGCCGTTCGTGCACGCGCTCGCGCTCCGGCTCGCCGCCGGCGGCTACCTGCACGCAGCCACCGACTGGGAGGACTACGCGCAGGAAATGCTCGGTACGCTCACCGCCGAGCCGCTGCTCGCCAACACCGCGGAGGGTTACGCGCCGCGCCCGGCGTGGCGGCCGCCCACGAAGTTCGAGCGGCGCGGCGTCGCGCTCGGCCATGCGGTCTTCGATCTCCTCTTCCGCCGAAAGTAGGGTCAGACTCGACTTTCCAGGGCGCGCCACGGGGCGGGCATGCTCCCGGCAAGACAAGACCTTCTGGCGCAGCGGGCCGGGAAAGTCGAGTCTGACCCCACTTTCCTACTTCCGGAAAGTCGAGCCTGACCCAACTTTCGGATCCTGCTTCCGCCGCGCATCGGCGAGCGCATAGATCTCGTCAAGCGCCCGCGCCGCGACCGCGCGCGAGAAGTGGCGGCGGACGTTCTCGACGCCGGCGCGGGAGAGCCTCGTCCACAGCGCCTCGTCGGCGTACACGCGCGCGATCGCGTCGACGAATGCCTGCGGCTCGTCGGCGACCATCGCGTCCTCGCCCGCCACGAGGTGCATGCCCTCGACCGCGGCGGAGGTCGCCACGACCGGCAGGCCGTAGCTCATCGCCAGGTTGACCTTGCCCTTGACGCCCGCGCCGTAGCGCAACGGGGCGATCGACGCGCGGCACCCGCTGAAGAACGGCGCGACGTCGGGCACGTAGCCGGTCACCACGAGGTCGGGCGCGGCGAGCGCGCGGATCGTCGCCGGCACCTTGCTGCCGACCACATAGGTCCGCACCCCAGGCAGCCGCTCGCGCAGCAGCGGCAGCACCTCCCGCGCGTACCACAGCACGGCGTCGACGTTGGGCGGGTGCTGGAAGCCGCCGATGAAGACCAGGCCTTCGCGCTCGGCGAACGGCCTGCTCCCGGCAAGCGGCTCGTGGATGTTCGACAGCAGCAGCACTTTCGCGTCGGGCGCGAGCCGGGCCAGCACGTCGCGCTCCACGCTCGACACGACGATCGTGACGTCGGCGCGGCGGATGAGGTCGAGCTCCTCGTCGCGGCGCGCGTGCGCGGCCGACTTCGCCGCGGCGCCGCCTTCCAGCTCGGCCAGCCGCTCCGCCCGCAGGAAGTGCAGGTCGACGGTGTCGAAGGCGAAGAGCGCCCGCGGCGCAAACTGCCGAATCGTCGCGGCGTGCTTGGCCGCGATGTAGTGACGGGCGACGAGCACGATGTCGAATTCGCGGCCGCGCTCGACGAGCACGTCGCCGGCCGAGCGCACGTAGGGATGGAACAGCACCTCGACGCCGCGCTGCTGCAGCATCCGCACGTACGGCTGCCGGTGCTCGAGGTTGTCGGCGACGAACGTGACCTTGCATCCGGCCTCGACCATGAGTTCGAGCATCGCCAGCGTGCGCACCGAGCCGGAGTCCTGGTCGGGCGTGAGCATGCACGCGTCGACGACCAGCACCCGCCGCTTCGCCCCGCGATCGCGTTCGAGTCCGGGCTCGACGCCGTTGGGGCGGTGGCCCGCGAGCACGGCGCCCCACTTCTCGCGGAACACCGCGCGGTTGACCGCCTGGTGCCGCTTGACGCCGGCAGCCTCGTCGGTGCCCGACGTGCTGCCCTCGAAGTGCACGACCGTCGCCGCGGGCTGGTAGTACACCTTGCGACCGGCGGCGCGCACCTTGAACGCGAGGTCGGTGTCTTCGTAGTAGGCGGGCGCGTAGCGGACGTCGAAGCCGCCGAGCGCCTTGAAGAAGTCGCGGCGGATGGCGAGGCAGGCGCCGGAGCAGTAGTCGGCCTCGCGCAGGTAGTTGTGCTCGGGCTGGTCGGGATCGCCGTCGCGGCCGTCGTTCCACGCCGAGCCGTCGCGCCACACGATTCCGCCCGCCTCCTGCAGCCGGCCGTCCGGGTAGACGAGCTTCGCGCCCGCCAGCCCCGCGTCGGCGCGCAGCTCGAATACGTCGAGCAGCGCCTCGAGCCAGCCGGGCGTGACGATCGTGTCGTTGTTGAGCAACACGACGTACTCGCCGCGCGCGAGCCCGGCGCCGCGGTTGCAGCTGCCGACGAAGCCGAGGTTCGTCGCGTTGCGCTCGACGCGGATGCCGCCGACCGCGGCGAGCGCTTCGGCCATCGGCTCGGGCGATGCGTCGTCGACGACGATGACCTCGACGTCCTCGTGCCGCGTCTGAGCGTGCACGCTCGCGAGGCAGGTGAACGTGAGCAGCGGCTTGCCGTAGACCGGGATGACGATCGACGCGCGCGGATGCGGCGACGGCGCGAACGCCAGCGGCACGATCGCCTCCGCCTGGCGGTACTCGACCCTGCGCTCGGGGCGGAAGCGCGTGCCGCCGCGCAGCTTCCGTGCCACGCGCCCCGCCAGTGCGCCCGGCCCCTCGTCGCGGAGCACAGTCATCGCGAGCGAGGCGCGCTGCGGCAGGTAGCGCAGGCCATGCCATCCGGCGCGCGCGCGCGTCGCGGCCACCTTCGCACCGTGCACGGCCGCGCGCACGGGCGCGGTCATCCGCCAGGTCGTCGATGTCTCGAGCTCCCGGATGCGCTCGCGCGCCTGCTCCGTCTCGCGTCGCTCCGCCTCCACTTCCGCGGCGAGCGCCGCGGCCTGCGACTCGAGCGAAGCCACCTGCGATCTGAGCGCGGCAGCCTCGACGTCGGCCTCGACCGCGCGCTGCGCGAGCGCCTCGCGCGCCTCGCGCTTGCCGAGGCGCACGCCCTCGCGCACGAGGTCGGCCAGCGAGTACGCGTGCGTCGCCGCAGCAGGCGGGACGAAGCGGGTATCCGCCAGCTCGAGCGGAGGGCGCGGCGGCGACACGTCGGCAAGCGGTGCAAGGTAGCGCGAGCGGTATTCGCGCGGATCGGCGCCCACGCTCGTGCCCCTGGCGACCTCGCGCGTCGGCGCGGCGGCGAGCAGGGCGACGACCCACGCTTCCGCAGGCGCGTTCCAGGGCACGACGCGCGACCCCGGGTGTCCGCGCAACCTCTCGGGGAACGCGCCGAGGTCCGAGGCGACGATCGGCAGGCCCGAGGCCAGCGCTATCGAGAGCGTGTACGAGTAGCTCTCGGGCACCTGTGCCGGAAACCAGAGCACGTCCGGGCGCTCGGCGGCGAGCAGCGGCGCGAGGTCGGCTTCGGCGAACTCGCCCGCGATCGACAGCCTTGACGCCGGCAGCACGGGTACGTCGGCGCCCACTGCGCCGATGATGCGAAACGCGATCGGCAGGTCGTGCGCCTGCGCGTGGCCCGCGCAGGCGATGACGACGTCGAGGCCCTTCTCGTGCGACAGCGTGCCGAGCGTGGCGACGCGCGCGACCGGCGGCGCCGCCTGCGCCATCTCGGAGTGCGGCCACACGTCGATCGTGACGCCGGGCAGGCGACGGCCGATCCGCGCGGCGAGGTCGTGCGACGGTGCGATCACGCGCTGCGCTCCGCCGAGCAGCGCGGCGAAGGCAGCGCGCCACGCCGCGATGCCGACCGGCCAGGGCGCGGGACGCTCGATCAGGCAAGCGGTGCAACCGGCCTCGCCCGGCTCGCCACAGTAGCGCCCCGAGGCATCGGCGAGATGCAGCTGCGGGCAGATCGCGAGGTAGTCGTGCAGCGTGACGTCGCAGGCGAGCCCCGTCGCCCGCGGCAGGTCGAGGATCGACTGCGGCATCCCCTGCACGTGGTGATAGTGCAGCCGCGCGACGCCCAGCGCGGCGAGCGCGCGCGCCAGCTCGCCGAGATCCGCCGGCAACGCGAAGTGCGCGTGCGCAGCGACGCCGGGCAAGCGTACCCGCACCACGTTGCCGCCCGCCGGCTCGACGTACACCGCGTCGACGTCGGGCCGCAACAGCGCGGCCAGGTCCTCGACGTGGCGGCGCACGCCGCCGCCCCAGCCATGCACGACGAACGCGATCGCCGGCCGGCCGCGCGCGGCCCAGGCGGCGAAGGCGGTGCTGCTCATCGTTCGACCGCGCGGGATCTCAGCGCAGCGTGAGGATCACCGGCTGGTGATCGGACGCCTGCGTCTGCTGGTCGATCTGCCAGCCGGCGAGCCGCGCGCGCACCTCGGGGTCGACGAAGAAGAAGTCGCAGTGCAGCTGGCCGTATCCCGGCATCACGTTGTGGATGCAGAAAGTCGCCGGGTACGGCTGGCCGGGGTTCAGCACGTCCCACGCGTCCGCCAGCGCCGGCGTCCCGTCGCCGAAAGGCGCCACCATCCGGGCGTGCAGGTCGCTCGCGTACTCGAGGTTGAAGTCGCCGCAGATCACCGTCGCCTTCGGGCGGACCAGCGTCTCGAAGGGACCCTTGTCGGCGCCCATGATCACGCGGCCGTCGCGCGCATGCGCGTGACCGTCCGAATAGATGCGGCGCAGCTCCTCGACGTGCGCGCGCCGCTGCACGATCGAGTACCACTCGAGGTGCGTGGTGATCACGCGCAGGTCGCCGAACGGGGCGGCCAGGACCGCCTCCACCGCGATGCGCGGCATGCCGGCCACGCCGGGCTCGCAGGGCAGCGGCAGCAGCCAGCGATAGACCTGCTTCACCGGCAACCGCGAGAGGATGAGGTTGCCGAAGCGCCGCCGCGTCCCGCGCTCGCCCGGCTGGTCGGTGGCCACCCCCTCGACCGCCGCGTACCCCGGCATCAACGCGGCGAGCGCGCGGAACTGATCGGAGCCGTCGCTGCCCGGCAGCCGGGGGTCGGCGTAGTTGTCGCCCACTTCCTGCAGGCAGACGACGTCGGCGTCGGCGAGGCGCTTCACCTCCGCGACGATGCGCGCCGGATCGACGCGGCCGTCGATGCCGCGGCACCACTGCACGTTCCAGGTGAGTATCTTCATTTGATGCCGGCCCGCATGAACGATTGGACGAATTGCCGCTGGAACAGCAGGAAGGCGACGAGCAGCGGCCCGGAGGTCAGCAGCGTGGCTGCCGTGATGATCGACCAGTCGATGCCCTGGTCGGTGGAGGCGAACACCTGCAGGCCGACGGTCACCGGCCGCGACTCGACCGACTCGGTGATGATGAGCGGCCAGAGGAAGTTGTTCCAGTGGTACGACACCGACACCAGCGCGTAGGCGAGGTACGTCGGCCGGGCCAGCGGCACGTAGACCTTCCACAGCGTCTGCAGCGCCGAGCAGCCCTCGACGCGCGCCGCCTCGTCGAGCTCCTTCGGCACCTGCTTGAACGTCTGCCGCAGCAGGAAGATGCCGAACGCGCTGGCCATGTACGGCAGCCCGATCGAGAGGATCGTGTCCTTGATGCCCAGCGCGCTCATCGTGCGGTAGTTCTCCACGATCAGCACGTCCGGCATGATCATGAGCTGCACCAGAACCAGCGCGAACAGCACGTTCTCGCCGGGGAAGCGGTAGCGGGCGAACGCGTACGCGGCCAGCGTCACCAGCACCAGCTGCGCCGCCAGCACCATCGTCACCAGCGCCACCGTGTTGACGAAGTACCGCGCGAACGGCGCGGCGTTCCACGCCTTGGCGAAGTTGGCGAGCGTCAGCGGCGCCGACGGCACGAAGCGCGTCGAGAACTCGGCCGGGTGGAACGCCGTCCAGACGGCATACACCAGCGGCAGCAGCCACAGTATGCCGAGCGTCCACGCGGCCAGCGTCTCCAGCGCGCGGCCCGCGCCGCGCGGCTCGTAGACGTGCGCCGTCACGCCCACCGGATTGCCCGCCGCGTCACTGCGGCCTCCACGCGCCGCCTCGACCCGCCGCGATCCAGCCGTCGGCCGCGTGCCAGCTCGCGCGGCGACGCGCCCTCCGTGCCTCGCTGTCGCGCGCCGCGCTCACTGCGGCCTCCTTGCCAGGTCTCGATACACCGCGGTCGCGTGTCGGCCGCGTGCCAGCTCGCGCGGCGACGCGCCCTCCGTGCCTCGCTGTCGCGCGCCGCGCTCACTGCGGCCTCCTTGCCAGGTCTCGATACACCGCGGTCGCGTGTCGGCCGCGTGCCAGCTCGC
>JAOUIA010000120.1 GCA_029884335.1 Betaproteobacteria bacterium | reverse complement strand
CGCTCGAACGCGGTGTAGTTGCCGGCGTAGGCCTTCAGCCTGCGCTGGTCGAAGTGCACGACGACCTGCGCCACGCCGTCGAGGAAGTCGCGGTCGTGCGTGATCAGCAGCAGCGTCCCGGGATAGCGCGTGAGCCAGTCCTCGAGCCACAGCACGGCGTCGAGGTCGAGGTGGTTGGTCGGCTCGTCGAGCAGCAGGAGGTCGGAGCGCGCCATCAGCGCCTGCGCGAGATTGAGCCGCATCCGCCAGCCGCCGGAGAACTCCGCGACCGGCCGCGCCTGCTCAGCGTCGCGGAAGCCGAGCCCGGCGAGCAGCGTGGCCGCGCGCGAGCGCGCGGCGTAGCCGCCTATCGCCTCGAAGCGATGGTGGAGCTCGGCGATCGCGTGGCCGTCGGCCGCGTGCGACGCATCCGCTTCGGCAAGCGCGCGCTCGATGCGACGCAGCTCGGCGTCGCCGTCGAGTGCGTAGTCGAGCGCGGACGTCGCGACCGCCGGCGTCTCCTGCAGCACCTGCGCGATCGTCCACGACTTCGGCAGCTCGACATCGCCCGCCTCGGGCGCGAGGTCGCCGGCGACGAGCGCGAACAGGCTCGACTTGCCCGCGCCGTTCGGGCCCACGACGCCGACCCGCTGTCCCGCGTGCACGGTCAGCGACGCGCCTTCGAGGAGGCGGTTCGCGCCGCGGGCGAGCGTGAGGTTGGTGAGGCGCAGCATGCGAATGGCGGGTGGAGGGGTGAGGAATGGGGCGCGCCTGCCCATTGCGACGGTGCGCGTGCGACCACGCTCACCTCTGCCTCAGCCAGCACCCCGCAGTTCGTAGTCGTAGTCGATCACCAGCGGCGCATGATCGGAGAACCGCTTCGCCTTGTAGATCGCGGCGGCGCGCGCCTTCGCGGCGATGCCGGGCGTGGCGATCTGGTAGTCGATGCGCCAACCGACGTTCTTCGCCCACGCCTGCCCGCGGTTGCTCCACCACGTGTACTGCTCCGGGCGCGGGTCGACGCGGCGGAACACGTCGACGAAGCCCAGCTCGTCGAACACGCGCGTCAGCCACTCGCGCTCCTCCGGCAGGAAGCCGGAGTTCTTCTGGTTGCTGCGCCAGTTCCTCAAGTCGATCGGCCGGTGCGCGATGTTCCAGTCGCCGCAGAGCACGATCTCGCGGCGGCGCCGGCGCAGGCTGGCGAGGTGCGGCAGGAACGCGTCGAGGAAGCGGAACTTCGACGCCTGCCGGTGCGGGCCCGACGAGCCCGAGGGCAGGTACAGGCTGATCACGACGAGCTCGCCGAAGTCGGCCTCGAGGTAGCGGCCCTCGCGGTCGAACTCCGCCGCTCCGAAGCCGTGCACGACGCGCGGCTTCGCGCGCGAATACAGCGCGACGCCGGCATAGCCCTTCTGCTGCGCCGGAAAGAAGGCGGCGTGCGCGCGGCGCGGTGCCCGCAGCGGCGTGGGCACGTCGTCGGACGCGGCCTTGATCTCCTGCAGGCAGACGACGTCCCAGGGCGTGCCGCGAGTCAGCCAATGCGCGAGTCCCTTGCGCTCGGCCGAGCGGATGCCGTTGACGTTCAGCGTGACGATGCGCAAGCGGGGCGGGGATGGACGGGAAGGCGGGCAAGTCTACCGGACGAGCGGCGCGAGCCCCAGGCGCCACGTACTGCACAACGGGGTCGCTATACTGCTGTTTTGATTGCGCTTGCAGCCCACATGAGCGACTTCCGCCAGGACTTTCTCGCCTTCTCGTTGGCACATGACGTGCTTCGCTTCGGGGAGTTCGTCACCAAGGCGGGGCGGCGCAGTCCCTATTTCTTCAACGCGGGGTTGTTCAGCGACGGCGCGAGCCTGCGCGACCTGGGGCGCTTCTATGCCCGGGCGCTGCAGGCGTCGGGCATAGCTTTCGACCAGCTGTTCGGACCGGCGTACAAGGGCATCACCCTGGCGGCGGCGACGGCGATCGCGCTGGCCGAAAAGGGTCAGAATGTGCCGTTCTGCTTCAACCGCAAGGAGGCGAAGGACCACGGCGAGGGCGGCACGATCGTCGGCGCGAAGCTCGCGGGCCGGGTGGTGATCGTCGACGACGTGATCACCGACGGGGCGGCGAAGCGCGAGTCGATCGAGCTCATCCGAGCGGCGGGGGCTGTGCCGGTGGCGGTGCTGATCGCGCTGGACCGCAAGGAGCGCGGGACCGGAGAGCGGTCGGCGGTGCAGGAGTTGCAGGCGCAGTTCGGCGTGCCGGTGGTGGCTATCGCGACGCTCGACGACGTGATGGCGTTCATCGCCGGGCGGGCCGACCTCGCGGGCTATCGCGCGAAGGTGGCGGAGTACCGGGCGCAGTACGGGGCGTGACGGGAGGCAGGGTGAGCGCAGGACGACGGGTTCCCGGGGTGATGGCGGTGCGGCCGGCGTGGGCCGGCCGGGGCGCTGCGCTGCTGCTCGCAGTGCTCGTCGGCGCGGCGCTTTGCGCGCCAGCGCGGGCCGCGACCTACAAGTGGGTCGACGACAAGGGCGTGACGCACTACACGGACAAGATCCCGCCGGAGGCCGTCAACAAGGGCAGCACGGTGCTCGACAAGCAGGCGCGGCCGGTCAAGAAGATCGACCCGGCGGCGACGCCCGAGCAGATCCGCGCGCGCGTGGCCGAGGAGGAGCAGAAGCGGACGAACGCGAAACTCGACGAGGAGGCGGCGCGGCGCGACCGCGCGCTGATGTCGTCGTACACGACCGAGGCCGAGATCGACCTCGCCCGCACGCGCCAACTCGCGACGATCGACGGGCAGATCGAGTCGGCGCAGGCTTACGCGTCCAGCCTGCGCAAGCGCAAGGCCGAGCTCGACAAGCGCAAGGCGGCCGAGGGCGACAAGCCGCTGCCGCTCGCGCTCGAGCGCGAGCTCGACGGCACGGAGACCGAGCTTGCGAAACAGGTACGCCTGATCGAGCAGAAGCAGAGCGAACGCATCGCGGTCGTCGCCAGGTACGACGCCGACAAGGCGCGCTGGCGCGAGTTGAAGTC
>JAOUIA010000025.1 GCA_029884335.1 Betaproteobacteria bacterium | reverse complement strand
TTGCCGGGTCTTGCAAGGGGACCTACCCTTGCTGCGCCCCGGCGCCTAGCGCTCGACGCGAATCGCCTCACCAGGGGTGCCTATGCAAACCATC
Source organism: Betaproteobacteria bacterium (assembly GCA_029884335.1). GTDB lineage: Bacteria > Pseudomonadota > Gammaproteobacteria > Burkholderiales > Casimicrobiaceae > VBCG01. The sequence continues at coordinate 47,333 of JAOUIA010000025.1, read as the reverse complement.
GATGTCGCGCACATCTCCACTACCGATTTGACCGTTACAGTCCACTAGTCAGCTCCAGGCGGGCTCGGCGAACAGCGACGCAAACGCAACGCGCTTCGCGCCCTTGCGCTCGGGCAGCTCGAAGAGCACCGGCGACATCAGCTCCTCGAAGATGCCGCGCAGGCTGCGCGCGCCGGTCTTGTACTCCAGCGCCACCTCGGCGACCTGCTCGAACACGCGCGGCGCGACGTCGAGCTCCACGCCCTCGGCGGCGAACAGGTCGCGGAACTGCGCGTAGATGGCGTTGCGCGGCTCGGTCATGATCCGCACCAGCATCGCCTTCGACAGGTCGCCGAAGCGGGCGATCACCGGCAGGCGGCCGGTGAACTCGGGGATCAGCCCGTAGGCGAACAGGTCGGTCGGCTTCACGCGCGAGTTGAGGCGCGCGAGGATCGCGCGGCTCTCCTCGTTCGACGTGGCGATGAAGCCGTAGCCGTGCGTGTCCTTGAGGATCTTCTCCAGGCCCACGAACGCGCCGCCGCAGATGAACAGCACGCGCGTGGTGTCGACGTAGCGGCCGTCGGCCACGCGCACCTGCGCGCCTTCCATGATCTTGAGGAGCGCGTGCTGCACCGACTCGCCCGACACCGCGCGCAGGTCGGTGCCGGCCGCCTTGAGCTTGTCGATCTCGTCGATGAACACGATGCCGCGCCCGGCGCGGTCGGCGTCGCCGCCGGCCTTGTCGAGCAGGCGCTGCATGATCGCCTCGATCTCGTCGTTGACGAAGCGCGACTGCGCGAGCGAGGTCGCCTCGGCGGTGACGAACGGCACGCCGAGGATGCGCGAGAGCGTCTCGCACAGCAGCGTCTTGCCGGTGCCCGAGGCTCCGATCAGCAGCACGTTGCTCTTCTCCAGCGGGAGCTGTTTCGCCTGCGAGCGGGCGATCTTGCGGAAGTGCGTCCACACGGCCACCGCGACGACGCGCTTGGCCTCGTCCTGGCCGACGACGTACTCGTCGAGCTGCTGCACGATGGCGCGGGGCGTGAGGGACGCTGCGAGCATGGCGGTCTGGTGGCGTGCGGGAGAGGTCGACGGATTCGCTGTAGCGTTTGCCCGGGCTTCGTCGTCCCCGCGCAGGCGGGGACCCAGCGAATTCGAATTGACTCTCGCGGCCGGTGGCCAAGGACACGCGGTCCCCGCCTGCGCGGGGACAACGACAGCGTGCAATGCGCCCGCGCGAACTCCATTATGCGCGAGGACGACTGCGACCTGCTGTTCCGGCGAAAGACGCCGGGTCCCCGCCTGCGCGGGAACGACGACGCAGTGCAATGCCCTTGCGCCAACCTCATTAGAATACCGGCTTTGCCCGGGTATTCGCGACCATGACACTTCTCGCCTGCGCCGACGTCCTCGCCGGCCGCGCGCCTGCCGACGCACCGGTCACGTTGCAGGGGTGGGTGCGCACCCGCCGCGACTCCAAGGCAGGCATCTCCTTCGTCCACGTGTCCGACGGCTCGTCGTTCCACCCGGTGCAGGTGGTTGCGCCGAGCACGCTGTCGAACTACGAGCGCGAGGTGCTGCACCTCACCGCCGGCTGCGCCGTCGAGGCGACCGGCCGCATCGTGCCCTCGCCGGCGAAGGGCCAGCCGTTCGAGATGCAGGCCGAGGCGCTGCGCGTCGTGGGCTGGGTCGAGGACCCCGACACCTACCCGATCCAGCCGAAGCCGCACACGCTCGAGTTCCTGCGCGAGGTCGCGCACCTGCGGCCCCGCACGAACGTCATCGGCGCGATGACGCGCGTGCGCAACACGATCGCGCAGGCGATCCACCGCTTCTTCCACGAGCGCGGCTTCCTGTGGATACACACGCCGATCATCACCGCTTCCGACGCCGAGGGCGCGGGCGAGCTGTTCCGCGTCTCCACGCTCGACCTCGCGAACCTGCCGCGAACGCCGGAGGGCAAGGTCGACTTCGCGCAGGACTTCTTCGGCCGCGAGGCGTTCCTCACCGTGTCCGGGCAGCTCAACGTCGAGTCGTACTGCCTCGCGCTGTCGAAGGTCTACACGTTCGGCCCGACGTTCCGCGCCGAGAACTCGAACACGAGCCGCCATCTCGCCGAGTTCTGGATGATCGAGCCGGAGATCGCGTTCGCCTCGCTCAAGGAGAACGCCGACCTCGCCGAGGCGCTGCTCAGGCACGTCTTCCGGACGGTGCTCGCCGAGCGTCCCGACGACATGGCGTTCTTCGAGGAGCGCATCGAGAAGGGCGTGATCGCGAAGCTGGCGGCCATCGCCGACGCGGAGTTCGCGCGCATGACCTACACCGAGGCGATCGACGCGCTCTCGCGCGCGAAGCAGAAGTTCGAGTTCCCGGTGAAGTGGGGCATCGACCTGCAGAGCGAGCACGAGCGCTACCTCGCTGAGAAGCACGTCGGCCGGCCGGTGATCCTCACCGACTACCCGCGCGAGATCAAGGCGTTCTACATGCGGCTCAACGACGACGGGAAGACGGTCGCGGCGATGGACGTGCTGGCGCCCGGCATCGGCGAGATCGTCGGCGGCAGCCAGCGCGAGGAGCGCCTCGCCGTCCTCGACGAGCGGATGAAGGACGCCGGCCTCGACCCCGCGCACTACGGCTGGTACCGCGACCTGCGCCGCTACGGCACGGTGCCGCACGCGGGCTTCGGGCTCGGGTTCGAGCGCACCGTCGCCTACGTCACCGGGCTCGCCAACGTGCGCGACGTGATCCCGTTCCCGCGCACGCCGGGCAACGCGCGCTACTGACGGCCGATTTGTCCAGAAAGGCCTAGCGGAGCGCGCGGCCCGCTGGTAGCGTGGGGTCATGGCGCGCGTCTGGCAGGCGATTCGCGGCAGTCCGCTGCTGTGGCTGCTCGTGTTCGTGCCCGCGGTGCTGCTGGCCGAGCACCTGGGGCCGCGGTCGGGGACGCTGCTGTTCGTGCTGTCCGTGCTTGCCATCGTGCCGCTGGCGGCCCTGCTGAGCCAGGCGACGGAGGCCGTGGCCGCGCGCACCGGCGACACGGTTGGCGGGCTGCTCAACGCCACGCTCGGCAACCTGACCGAGCTGGTGATCGCGCTCACCGCGCTGGCTGCGGGCCAGATGATGCTGGTCAAGGCGTCGATCGCCGGCGCGATCGTGACGAACACGCTGTTCATGCTCGGCGCGTCGTTCCTGCTCGGCGGGCTGAAGCACCACACGCAGGAGTTCAATGCCGGCTCTGCGCGCCTGCAGGCCGCGCAGTTGTTCCTCGCCACGATCGCGCTGATGGTGCCGTCCACCGTCGCCTCAGGGTCGCGCGCGGCCGACGGCGCGTTCGCCACCCAGTTGAGCCTCGCGCTCGCCGTGCTGATGATGCTGGTGTACCTGCTCGGCCTCCTTTTCACGCTGAAGACGCACAAGGAGTTCTTCCAGGCCGCCGCGCATCACGATGCCGCCGAGGGCGAGCCGTGGCCGCTTCCCGCGGCGCTCGTCGTGCTTGCCGCCGTCACGGTCCTCGTCGCTCTGGTGAGCGAGGTCTTCGTCGCCTCCGTCGAGGAGGCGGCTCGCACGATGGGAATGACCGACGCGTTCGTCGGCTTCATCGTCGTGGCGCTGGTCGGCGGCGCTGCCGAGATGGCCTCCGCGTTCTCCGGCGCGCGCCGCAACCGGCTCGACCTCTCCGTGGGCATCGCGCTCGGCAGCGCGACGCAGATCGCGCTGTTCGTCGCCCCCGTGCTCGTCGTGGCGAGCTACTTCGTCGCGCCGGCGCCGATGACGCTCGAGTTCTGGCCCGGCGCGGTGGCCATGATGCTGTTCGCGACCCTCACCGCGATGATGATCTGCAACGGCGGGCGCAGCGCGTGGTTCACCGGCGCGCTGGTGCTGGCCGTGTACCTCACGTTCGCGATCGCGTTGTACCTGCTCCCGCCCCAGGGCTAGCGACATGGACGCGCGCACGATGCGCAGGCGCTTCCTCGCCGGGCTCGGGTCGGGCCTGCGTGTCGTGTGGCCGATCCTCTCCGTGCTGCTTGCCCTGATGGTCGCGGCGGGACTCGTCATTGGCGTACTCGAGGGCTGGCCGGTGCTGGACGCGCTCTACTTCACGTTCGTCTCCGGGCTGACCATCGGCTATGGCGACCTGGTGCCCAAGCGCCAGGTCTCGCGCGCGCTGGCGATCGCGATCGGCGTGTGCGGCGTGCTCGTGACCGCGCTCGTCGCAGCCGTCGCCGTCAAGGCGCTGGGCACCGCGCTGAGCGACGACGAGCGCTGACGGGGCGGCGCTCGGCGCCGCCGGGCGAGGGCGGAAGCGTGTACATTTCGCGGCGTCCCGTACTTCCGGCGGAACCGGTTGCGCAGCGATGGGCGAGAAAAGGCGGCGGCTTGCGGCCGCGCACCAGGCTCCGGTGCTCGACGGCCGGTCGATCGAGCGCGCATTCCACGCGCTGCGCGCGGGGGATCGCGCCGGTGCTGCCGCGATGCTCGACGCCATCGAGCCGGGGCTGCCTCGCGACGCGCAGGCACTGCACGCCGCCGGCGTGCTCGCGCTCCAGCTGGGACAGGCGAGCCGGGCCGAGCCTCTGCTGCGCCGCGCGGTGGAGATCGACGCGCGCGACCCGGCGCTGCGCGGCCACCTCGCGATCGCGTGCCGCCGCATGGGCCGGGTGGACAGGGCGATCGCCGAGCTCGATGCCGCGCTCGCGATCGACCCGACGCTGCCCGAGCTGCACGCGAATCTCGGCATGGCGCTGCTCGACCGCGGCGACTTCGCGGCGGCGCACGCGAGCTTCGCGCGTGCGCTGGCGATCCGCCGCGACTTCCCGGACGCGCTGAACGGGCGCGGCAATGCCGCGCTGGCGCTGGGCGACGCCGCGGGGGCGCGCGCGGACTTCGCGCGCGCCGTGGCGCTCGACCCGCGCTTCCACGAAGCGCACTACAACCTTTCGCGGGCGGCGCTGCGCTTGGCTGCAGGCGAGGGAAGCACCACCGCGGCAGCGCGGCTCGATGCACTCGCGAGCATCGTCGCCGCGCTGGACATCGACGGCAGCAGTGACGCCTACTGGGTGCAGCTCGAGGTGGCAGCGCGCGACCTCGACCTCGGCTACACGGCGGATTCGCGCGTGCACGAGGCGCTGTTCCGCGCGCTGGGCCACCCCGCGGTCGACCCGGCGCGGATGGCGCGCCCCGTCGCGAGCCTCCTCGCCTTGCACCCGGCGGCGATCGCGCTGCAGGGGGCGTTGGCGGAGGCGGCGACCTTCGACGCCGGAAGCTGGCAGGCAGCGCGGCATCACGCCCGCGCCCTGTTCGGCCTGCCGCTGGCGCAGCGCCTGCTGGAAGAGGCGATCGTCCCGCACGCGGCGCTGCAGCGCCTCGTCGCCGCCACGAGGGGCGCGCTGCTCGCCGGGTGGACGGAAGCGCCGGAAGCCGAGCCGGCGTTGCCGCTTGCCGCCACTGCGGCAATCGCGCAACAGGGCTTCAACACCGAGTACGTGAGCGCGGAGCCGGCCTTGGAGGGCGACGGCGTAGCGGCACTCGCGGGCGCCATCGCCCGGGTGCGCGCGGGGCGCGGCAGCGTGCCGCTGCACTGGTACGCGCTGTTCGGCTGCTACCGCCCGCTCCACGCGCTCGACGACGCGCAAGCGATCGCCGCCGAACTCGCGTCGACGCCGCTCGCCCGGCTGGCGCAGCGGCAGATCGCCGAGCCCGCCGAGGAGCGCCGCATCGCCGCGGCGATTCCGGCGCTGACCGCGATCGGCGGTGGCGTCTCCGCGCTCGTGCGCGAACAGTACGAGGCGAACCCGTATCCGCGCTGGCAGCGCCTGCGCACGAGCAGCGCGCCGGCGTCCATCGGCGACTTCCTGCGCCGCCTCTTCCCGCACGCGACGCTCGACGGCGCGCCCGCCGGGCCCGCCAGCGTCCTCGTCGCCGGCTGCGGGACCGGCCGGCAGTCGCTGGAGTCGGCTCGCCGCTTCCTCGTCGCGCGCTTGCTCGCGTTCGACCTGAGCCTCGCGAGCCTCGCCTACGCGATCCGCAAGGCCCGGGAGCTCGGCGTTGCGGGCATCGACTACCGCCAGGCGGACCTCACGGAACTTGGCGCGCTCGACGAACGCTTCGACCTCGTCGAGTGCTCGGGCGTGCTGCACCACCTCGCAGATCCGCTCGCCGGTTGGCGGACGCTGCGCGGCCTGGTGAAGCCCGGCGGCTTCATGCGCATCGGCCTCTACAGCGAGACCGCGCGGCGCCACGTCGTGCGCGCGCGGGAACTGATCGCCGAGCTGGGGCTCGGATCGACCCCCGAAGGCATCCGGGCCTGCCGCGACGCGATCCTGGCGCGCCGGGACGACCCGCTGCTCGCGCGCGTGGCGCAGGGCGCGGACTTCTACAGCCTGAGCGGGTGCCGCGACCTCCTGTTCCACGCGCAGGAGACGCGCTTCACCATCCCGCAGCTTGCCGCGATGCTGGACGAGCTGGACCTCGGATTCGTCGGCTTCGAGTTCGGCGACGACCGCGTGCCGGCCGACTACCGGGCGGAGTTTCCCGGCGACGTTGCGCTGACGGGCCTTGGCAACTGGCAGCTCTTCGAGGAGCGCCGTCCCGACACCTTCGCCCAGATGTACCAGTTCTGGGCGCGCGCGCCGGCCTGATCGGCGCGGTCTGACCGCCTAGCTGTCATCTGTCAAGACGCTGTTGCTGCAAGGCATGCGCTGCTCGCATCCACGAGTCGTCGTCCCCGCGAAGGCGGGGACCCAGTGTCTTTCGTGCCAACCAGCCTGTCGAATCGACGAGACGCTGGGTCCCCGCCTTCGCGGGGACGACGCATGAACTGAATTCATGGATCGGCGAAACAACGTATCGAAGCTTCAAACCTAGCGTTGCTTGGCGGGGGCTGCCGCCGCAGGCCTTGCGGGCGCGGCGGCCGCGGGCTTGGCGGGCGCTTCGGCGGCGGGCTTCGCCTGCACTGTCGTCGGCGCCAGCGTCTGGTCGAGCGCGAGAGCGACGTTGCCCGCGCCACCGGTGAAGAACTCCATGCGCGGGCAGGACTCGGACTCGAGGAACAGGAAGTGCTCGCCGCGCTGGCGCATCGCCTCGCGCGCCGGCTTGCCGGCGTCGGAGAGGTCGACCGGCGGCAACACGTCGCGGTAGATGACGTTCTCGCTGCGGTCCATCACGACGAAGCAGGTCACCGCCTGCGCGGCGGGAGAGAGCAGGGCGGCCGCGACGACGGCGGCGCGTGCGCTGGCCAGGACGGGTCGGGCGTTCATGGGCTACCCCTCGGAGGAACAGGTGTCGCGTGCGGTCATGCTAGGGGGGAGGAGGGCGGCGCACAAGGGCGCTCCGTCCGGCGGCGGCGCCGCTTCGTCGGCTGTGGCATTTCCGCCCCCGGCGGCGGCCGGCCCGCCGGGGCGGCCGCTACTCGACCCTCACGCGGCCGCTCGCCACCAGCGGCGTGTACGTGGCGACGTCGCGGCGGATGCGCTCGACGAGCTGCGCCGGCGTGGAGGGCAGCACGTCGAAGCCGGCCGCCTCGATGCGCGCGCGGATCTCCGGGGTGTTGAGCGCGGCGAGCGTCTGCTTGTGGATCCGGTCGAGGATCGGCTCGGGCGTGCCGGCCACGCCCAGCAGCGCCGCCCACGGCTGCATCGTCACCGACGGGCCGCCGGCCTCGACGATCGTCGGGATCTCCGGGTACTCGCGCAGGCGCGAAGGCGCGGCAACCGCGAGGCCACGCCACTTGCCCGCCTTGACCATGCCCGACGAGGTGTTCGCCGACAGCGTGGTGAAGTCACAGTCGCCGGTGGCCACCGCGGTCATCATTGCGCCGGCGTCCTTGAACGGAACGTGCAGCAGAGTGATGCCCGCGGCCGCGGCGAACGACTCGACGGCGAGCTGGCTCGGGTGCCCGTTGCCCAGCGACGCGTAGCTGATCTTCTCCGGCTGCGCCCTGGCGGCGTCGATCAGCTCGCGCAGCGTCCTGTACGGGCTGCCGGCGCGCACCCAGACGACGAACGTCGCGTTGAACAGCGTGGTGAGCGGCGCGAAGTCGGAGACGAGGTAGGGGAGGTTGCGGTAGATCAGCGGGTTCGCGGCGAGCGAGCCGGCATCGCCGACGAACAGCGTGTGGCCGTCCGGCGCGGCACGCTTGACTTCGGACATCGCGATGATGCCCGCCGCGCCCGGCTTGTTCTCGACGATGACGCTCTGGCCCCAGGCCTGCTCCATCGAAGCGGCGACCGCGCGCGCGACGACGTCGGGGCCGAGCCCCACGTTGTACGGGACGACGATGCGGACGGGCTTCGTCGGGAAGGCGGTCGCCTGCGCCATCGCCCGGCTGGCGAGCGGGGCAAGGGCGGCGAGGGCGAGCAGGCGGCGGCGGGTGAGCGTCATCGGAAGATCGTGGCAAGCAGTGCGCCGGCGGCCAGCAGGAGGCCGAATGCGGCTTCGAGGAATACGGTCCGGAACAGCACCGGAGTGAGGGCGTGGCCGCTGCCGGCTTCGTCGAAATCGCGCAGAAGGCGCAATCCCCGCGGCACCAGCGCCAGCGGCAGAAGGTACCACGCGGAACCGGCAAGCCCGGCAATCAGGGGAACGAGGAAGAATGCGCCCGCCACGCTCGCGCGGAAGACCGCCCGCGAGCCGCGCGAGCCGAGCACGACGGCCATCGTGCGCCGCCCGGTCGAGGCGTCGTGCGCGATGTCGCGGTGGTTGTTGACGTTGAGCACCGCGGCCGCGAGGAGCCCGAACGCGACCCCTGCCGTCCAGCCGGTCCCGTCCACGGTCCCGGCCTGCGCATAGATCGTACCCACCAGCGCGACGACGCCGAAGAACGCGAAGACGGTCGCCTCGCCGTAGGGCGTGTACGCGATCGGCCGCGGCCCGCCCATGTACGCGTAGGCTGCGGCGATCGAGCCCGCGACGATCGCCGCGACGGGCCAGCCGCGCAGCGCGATCAGCGGCGCGCCGACCGCAATGGCGAGGACGACCGCGCCGGCGATTGCCGCACGGACCTCGCCCACGCCGAGCCAGCCGCGGGCCGTGGCGCGCGGCAAGCCGGTTCGCGTGCCGGTCTCGCCGCCCCGCACCGTGTAGCCGACGTCGTTCTGCAGGTTCGAGATCACCTGCACGAGCAGCGCGCCCGCCAGCGACAGCGCCGCGATCCACGCGGCGAACGCGCCGTGCAGCGACCACGCCAGCGCAGTGCCCGCAACGACGGGAATGGCGGCAATCGGCAGCGTGAGCGGGCGCAGCGCGGCGAGCCACGCGGCGAGCGAGCCGGGCCGGACATCGGCAGGCGGGGTAAATGCGTTCATCGGGTTCGGCGCCGCGGAGGGCGGCCCGTGATCGTAGCAAATCGAGGTGTGGCGCCTTGCCGCCGCGCAAGCCTGGCCTCGCGCGGAGGTGTAAGCTCTCAAGGGTCGTCCGGGCTGCAGGCGCGGGCGGAAACACCAACCAACCGACTACCGGGAGTGGCAATGGGTCTGATCGATTTCGTGCGCGACGCAGGGGAGAAGCTCTTCGGGCGCGGCAAGGCGCAGGCGGCGATGGCGGAGATGAAGGCGGCACCGGCCGATCCCGCGAAGATCGAGGCTGCGAACGCGGCGGCGGGAGACGCGATCCTCGAGTACGTCAAGTCGCAGAACCTGAGCGCGACGGGCCTGACCGTCACCTTCGACGGCGCCACCAGCACGGCGTCCGTGTTCGGCGTCGCGCCGGACCAGGCGACCAAGGAGAAGATCGTGCTGTGCTGCGGCAACGTGGCCGGCGTGGCGGCGGTCAAGGACATGCTGACCGTCGACCAGAGCGCGCCCGAGGCGCAGTACTACACGGTGGTCTCCGGCGACACGCTGTCGAAGATCAGCAAGCAGTTCTACGGCGATGCCAACAAGTACATGAAGATCTTCGAGGCGAACAAGCCGATGCTGTCGCACCCGGACAAGATCTACCCGGGACAGAACCTTCGCATCCCGCCGCTGTAGGCCGTCTCGCGCGCCGTCCGGCATGTGCCTCGTTGCTGCCCTCGACCCCGGCGGGCCCGCGGTCGCGCACCGCCGCACTCCGTTCGGGCCCGACGATGACGATGACGACGACGAGCGTCCGATCGGCGACCCGGACGACGACGAGGAGGAAGGCGAGGAAGACGACGTCGACGACGATGACGACGAGGAAGGCATCGACCTGACCTGACGGCCGGCTTCGGCCGGCCCGCAATACCCCGGCGCCCCGCTCTCCGCGGGGCGCCAACGTTTGCGCCGTCCGAGTTCCCCTGCGGTGTGTCCCGGCCGGTCGATCCGGCGTATGCTCTCGCGCCATGCCCGGAGAAGGACAGGTGCCGGAGCCGCCCGCGGGGCGCTCGCCCGCCAGCGCCGCGCGCCGGCTGGCGCTGCGTGCGGCGGGCGGTGCGCTCGCCGGCGCCGCGCTTGGCGCCGCGCGCGCGCAGAAGGCCGCGCCGCGCCGCGTCGCCTACGTCTGGGGGCCGGCCGGACTGGAGAGCCTGTTTCGCGTGCAGGACATGCTCGCGCGCTCGGGGTTCGTCGAGGGCACGACGCTGGCGTCGCAGACGGTCACGCCGGCGCTCGACGGCAGCGACGCCGCGGCGATCGTCGAGGCGGCGGTGCGCAGCGGCGTGGAGCTCATCGTCGCGCAAGGTCCGGTCGTCCCGCTGGTGTTCCGCGCGGTCGCGCAGCGCGTGCCGTTGGTGGTCGCCTTCAGCGGCGACCTCGTCGCCGCGGGCCTGGCCGCCAGCCTCCGCGCCCCGGGGCGGCGCGCGACCGGCGTGAGCTTCCTCGTGGTGGAGATGGTCGGCAAGCGGCTCGAGGTCCTCACCGAACTGGTGCCCGGCGTGCGGCGCGTCGGCATCCTGCTCAACGCGCGGCACTACGGCTACGAGGCAGAGCTGGCGGAAACCGAGCGGGCGGCCCGCGCGCTCAAGCTCGCCACCGAGACCTTCGAGCTTCGAAACGCGGACGACCTTCCGCGGGTCTTCGGTGCCGTGACCCAGGCGAAGCTCGACGGCGTGGTGGTGTTCCCCGACGCGACAATGACGCGGGCGGCGCCGGCCATCGCGCGCTACGGGCTGCGCACGAGGCTGCCGATCGTCGGCGGCTGGAGGGTGGCCTGCGTGGCGGGGGCGCTCGCGAGCTGCGGGCCGGACCTCGACGAGGCCTACGACCTCATCGGCATGCAGGCGATCCGCATCCTGCGCGGCGCCGACGCCTCGTCGATGCCCATCGAGCGGCCGACGCGCATTCACACGGCGGTCAACCGGGCGACGGCGAAGGAGCTCGGCGTCGCCGTGCCGGCAACGCTGCTCGCGCGCGCGGAAGTGATCTGAGCTCCGCATCGAGCCCCACGTGCGCAACGACCAGCACTCCGCCGCGGCCGCAGGCGCCCCGCCGGCGCCCGCGGCCCCCGCCGCCGCGGAGCCCGCCCCCCGCGGCCGCCTGTTCCGCCGCTACTTCTTCCTCGTCGTCGCGCTGGTCACGGTCTCGCTGCTGGTCCCGAGCTCGATCTCGCTCTGGTTCTCCTACCAGGAGACGCTGCAGGCGCTGCACGAGCTGCAGCAGGAGAAGGCGAACGGCGCGGCGAGCCGCATCGAGCAGTACATCGTCAACGTGCACAGCCAGCTGCGCGGCGCCGCGCTGCCCCAGCTCGGCGCCGACGCGATGGAGCAGCGCAAGCTCGAGTTCCTCAAGCTGCTCACGCGCGTGCCGGAGGTGACGGACGTCGCCTACATCGCCCCCGACGGCTGCGAGCAGCTGCACGTCTCGCGCCTCGAGATCGACCGGGCCGACGAGTGCATCCGCAACCGGGCCGCCGAGCCCGTGTTCCGCGAGCCGGTCCCCGGCCAGCCCTACTACGGCCCGGTGTACTTCAAAAAGGACACCGAGCCCTACATGCCGATCGCCGTGCGCTCGGGCGGCGCGAAGGGGCCCGTCGCGGTCGCGGACGTGAACCTCAAGTTCATGTGGGACGTGGTCACCCGCATCCGCATCGGCGAGGAGGGGAAGGTCTACGTCGTCGACAAGGCCGGCTTCCTGATCGCGCACCCCGACATCGGCCGCGTGCTGCAGAAGCAGGACCTCTCGCAGGTCCCGCACGTCAAGCGGGCGCTGGAGGCCGTTGGCGATGCGCACACCGTCGGCGTGACGCGCGACGCCGACGGGACCGAGGTGCTGTCGTCCTACGCTCCCATCGCGACGCTCGGCTGGCGCGTGTTCGCCGAGCAGCCCGCGAAAGTGGTGCTTTCGCGGCTGTACGAGTCGCTGGCGCGCACCGGCGTGCTGCTGCTGGGCGGCCTGGCCATCTCGGCGCTCGCCGCGCTTTTCCTCGCCCGCGGCATGGTGCGCCCGATCCGCGCGATGCAGGAGAGCGCGCAGCTGATCGGCGAGGGACAGCTCGACCACCGTCTCGACATCCGCACCGGCGACGAGCTGGAGACGCTGGCGAGCCAGTTCAACCGCATGACCGCCCGGCTCGCGGAGTCGTACGCGAGCCTCGAGCGCAAGGTCGACGAGCGCACGCACGAGCTCTCCAACGCGCTCGACCAGCAGACTGCGATCAGCGACATCCTGCGCGTGATATCGAGCTCGCCGACCGACGTGCAGCCGGTGCTGGAGGCGGTGGCCGAGCGCGCCGCGCAGCTGTGCGAGGCGCCGTTCGCCCGCGTGATGCTCGTGCAGGGCGACGAGCTGGCGCCGCGGGCGAGCTACACCGACCCGCGGCACACGATGACGATCCCTGGCTACCCCGTGCCGCTCGACCGCAGCTCGATCAGCGGGCGCGCCGCGGTGGACCGGAAGACCGTGCACATCGCCGACGTCCTGCCGGTCCTCGACGCCGAGTTCTTCGGCGCGCGCGACAACATCCTCGCGATGCGCATCCGCGCCGCGCTGGCGGTGCCGCTGATGCGCGAGGGCGGGGCGTACGGAGCCATCTTCCTGTTCCGCTCGGAGCCGCGGGCGTTCGCGGCCGACCAGATCGCGCTGGTGGAGACGTTCGCCCGCCAGGCGGCGATCGCCATCGACAACGTGCGCCTGTTCAACGAGACGCGCGATGCGCTGGAGCGCCAGACGGCGATCGGCGAGGTGCTGCGCGTCATCACGGCCTCCCCGACCGACGTGCGGCCGGTGGTCGAGGCCGTGGCCGAGCGCGCGCTGCGGCTGTGCGACGCCGACGACGCGCAGGTCCTGGTTGCCGAGGGTGGCAGGCTGGGATCCGTCGTGCTCGGCGGCGGGCCGGGCGAGGACGCGCGCGGCGAGAGCTTCGCGGTCGATCGCTCCTTCGTCGCCGGCCGCGCCTTCGTCGACCGCGCGGCGGTGAGCGTGGACGACCTGCTCGCTCCCGATGCGGCGCGCGACTTTCCCGAGGGCAACCGGCTGGCGCTCGAGATGGGGTTCCGCACCGTCGTCGCCGTGCCGCTGATGCGCGAGGCCGTGCCGGTGGGCGTGATGACGCTGCGCCGGCGCAACGTGCGCCCGTTCGACGCGCGGGCCGTCGCGCTGCTGCAGACGTTCGCCGACCAGGCGGCGATCGCCATCGAGAACGTGCGGCTGTTCAACGAGACGCGGGAGGCGCTCGAGCACCAGAAGGCCTCGGGCGAGGTGCTCGCCGCGATCTCGAGCTCGATCGCCGACACCGCGCCCGTCTTCGAGCGCATCCTGGCGAGCTGCGAGCGCCTGTTCGAGGGCAGGCTCGCCGTGATCACGCTGGTCGGCGAGGACGGCGCCGTGCACCTCGGCGCGTACCACGGGCCTGGGCGGGAGGAGCTCGAGCGGATGTATCCGCTCCCGCTCGACGAGACGACCGCGACCGGCCGCGCGGTGCTGCGCCGCGAGTTCCTGCACTACGCAGACGTCGCCGCGGATCCCGACGTGCCCGCGCGCGCCCGCGAAGGATGGACGGCGGGAGGCATGCGCGCGGCGATGGTCGCGCCGATGCTCTGGAAGGGCGCGGGCATCGGCTCGATCCACGTCATGCGTGACTTCCCGGGCGCGTTCTCCGACAAGGAGATCGCGCTGCTGCGCACGTTCGCCGACCAGGCGGCGATCGCCATCGAGAACGCGCGGCTGATCGGCGAGATCCAGGACAAGAGCCGCCAGCTCGAGATCGCGAACAAGCACAAGAGCGAGTTCCTCGCCAACATGTCGCACGAGCTGCGCACGCCGCTCAACGCGATCATCGGCTTCTCCGAGGTCCTGATCGAGCGCATGTTCGGCGAGCTCAACGACAAGCAGGACGACTACCTCAAGGACATCCTGGCTTCGGGCCGCCACCTGCTTGCGCTGATCAACGACATCCTCGACCTCGCCAAGGTCGAGGCCGGGCGCATGGAGCTCGAGCCGTCGCGCTTCCACATCCCCACGGCGATCGACAACGCGATGACGCTGGTGCGCGAGCGCGCGCAGCGCCACGGCATCGCGCTCGGCCACGACATCGAGGCTTCGCTCGACCAGATCTTCGCCGACGAGCGCAAGTTCAAGCAGATCCTGGTGAACCTGCTCACCAACGCGGTCAAGTTCACGCCCGACGGCGGCAGCGTCGACGTGCTCGCGCGGCGTGCCGGCGACGTGCTCGAGGTGGCGGTGCGCGACACCGGCATCGGGATCGCGCCCGAGGACCACCAGGCGGTGTTCGAGGAGTTCCGCCAGGTCGGCCGGCACTACACGAACAAGCAGGAGGGCACGGGGCTCGGACTTTCGCTCACGCGCCGCTTCGTCGAGCTGCACGGCGGCACGATGCGGCTGGAAAGCGAGCCGGGCCGCGGCTCGACGTTCTCGTTCACCATTCCGTTCCGCGCCGAAGATGCGCAGGAGGGCGAAGCATGAGCGACGCGGGCACCGCCGCCAGGATCCTCATCGTCGAGGACAACGACAAGAACATGAAGCTGGCGCGCGACATCCTGCAGGCGCAGGGCTACGCGACGCTGGAGGCCGTCACCGGCGAGGAGGGCGTGCGGCTCGCGCGCGAGCACGTGCCCGACCTCGTGCTGATGGACATCCAGCTCCCGGGCATCAACGGCATCGAGGCGCTGCGCCAGCTGCGCGCGGACGCCGCCACCGCGGCGATCCCCGTGGTGGCGGTCACCGCGTCCGTGATGCAGACCGACCGCCGCGAAATCACCGCGGCGGGCTTCGACGGCTACATCGGCAAGCCGATCAGCCTCAAGCCGTTCATCGAGACCGTGCGCGGCCACGTCAAGGGAAAGTGAGTCCGCCGTGGGTGCGAAGGTCCTGGTCGTCGACGACACGCCGCAGAACGTCAAGCTGCTGGCGGACATCCTGACCGCGAAGGGCTACACGGCGATCACCGCGGCCTCGGGCGAGGAGGGTCTCGCGAAGGTCGCGGACGAGTCGCCCGATCTCGTGCTGCTCGACATCATGATGCCCGGGCTGTCCGGCTACGACGTGTGCCGGCGCCTGCGCGCCGAGCCGGCCACCGCGCTGCTGCCGGTCGTGCTGGTGACCTCGCTCGACCCCCAGGGCGAGCGCGTCAAGGGCATCGAGGCGGGAGCCGACGACTTCCTGCAGAAGCCCATCAACCAGCCGGAGCTGCTGGCCCGCGTGCGCTCGCTGCTGCGCGTCAAGACGCTGCAGGACGAGGTGGCGCGGCAGGCCGCCGAGCTCAGGGTCTGGAACGCCACGCTCGAGGAGCGCGTGCAGGCCTGCGTCGCCGAGATCGAGGGCCTGGGGCGGCTCAAGCGCTTCTTCTCGGCGCCCGTGGCCGAGGCGATCGTGTCCGCCGGCGAGCAGTCGATGCTGGCGCCGCACCGGCGCGACATCTGCTGCGCGTTCGTCGACCTGCGCGGGTTCACTTCCTTCACCGACAACGCCGAGCCGGAGGAGGTGATGGCGGTGCTCTCCGAGTTCCACGCCGGCATGGGTCCGATCATCACCGCGCACCAGGGCACCGTGCCGCACTTCGCCGGCGATGGCATCCTCATCTTCTTCAACGATCCGCTGCCGGTCGACGATCCCTGCGGGCACGCGGCGCGCATGGCGCTGGCGATGCAGGAGGCGTTCGTCGCGCTGGCCGCGAGGTGGGCGAAGCTGGGCTACGAGCTCGGGCTCGGCATCGGCATCGCCCGCGGCTACGCGACGCTGGGCGCCGTCGGCTACGAGGGCCGCGTCGACTACTCGGCGATCGGCAGCGTGGTGAACCTCTCCGCGCGCCTGTGCGGCGAGGCGGGCGGCGGGCAGGTGCTGGTCGACCGGCGCGCCAAGGCGAGTCTCGAGGACCGCTTCGCGCTCGACGCGCTGGAACCGCTGGTGCTCAAGGGTTTCGACAAGCCGGTGCCGGTGTTTCGCCTGCTCGGCCCGGCCGCCTAGCAGTCATCGTTCCCGCGCGGGCGAGGACCCACAACCGGGCAATCGTCGTCCCCGCGCAGGCGGGGACCCAGCGTCGTTCGGTCCCACGCCACCAGTTCAGGACAACGACACTGGGTCCCCGCCTGCGCGGGGACGACGAAATGGCGATGTTGCGTGGACTCGCGCGAGGGCCCTGTCCCCGCCTGCGCGGGGACGACGACATCAGGACGCTGCGATGACTCGCGCGAAGGGCCTCACCGCGGCCCGAGCGAGATGTCGGTCGCGGCCTGCGCCGCGAGCGCGTCGAGCGAGGCGCGCAGCGCTTCGTTGGACAGCGACTGCGGCACCTCCAGCAGCGCCTGCACCTTGAACGTGTGCCCGGTGCCGGCGCCGCCGTCGACGAGCTCGGTGGCCAGCTCGTGGATGCTGACGCCGCGATCGGCGAGACTCGTCGACAGCTCGCGCACGATGCCGGGGCGGTCGGGCGCCACCAGCTCGAGGCGGACGATGCGCGCGCCGGCCGGCGCCGGCGGCGCCGCGCTCTGCGCGATCACCACGCTGATGCCCGACGACTCGAGGCCGCGCAGCGAATCGGCGAGCGCCTTCGCGTTCTCCGCGGGCACCTCGAAGTGCACCATTCCGGCGAACTGCCCGGCGAGGCTTGCCATGCGGCTGCCCGCCCAGTTGGCGCCGTGGCCGCGCGCCCGCTCCGAGAGCAGGCGCACGATGCCCGGGCGGTCCGGCGCGATCGCGGTCACCACCAGGGAGACGTTGCCGCGCGGCTCCTCGCTCAGCGCGACGCTCTTGCGGATCATCGGCGCGCGCGTGGCGAAGCGGTCGTCCTGCGGCTGCGCGGGCAGCGCGCCGTGGGCCGTGGCATGCCGCACCACTTGCACGAGCAGCCTGAGCCCCATCGGCGCGAGCGCGCGCTCCCACAGCTCGCGCGCGCCCTCGCCCTTCGCGACGAAGCACCAGTCCTGCGCGGCGATCGCGCCCGCGTCCCAGCGCTCGGCGAGGTGGTAGACGGTGCCGCCGGCGATCGGGTCGCCTTCGAGGATCGTCCACTCGACCGCGGCGATGCCGCGGTGGCGCGGCAGCAGCGACGGGTGGTAGCCGATGCCGCCCAGACGCGAGCGCGCCAGCGCCTCGGCCGACACGCGGGCGTGCGTGTGCGCGCAGACGATGAGCCCGGTGCCCTCGGGGATCGCCTCGCCGGGCACGATCTTCGGATCCGCGAGAACGTGCAGCGGGACGTTTGCGGCGCGCGCCGCCGTCGCGAGGCGGTCGTCCGCCGCGGGCGCGACCACCGCCGCGACGTCGAGGCCGTCGTTGCGCAGCGCCTGGAATACCTGCGCGCCGAAGAAGCGGGAACCGACCAGCGTGCACTTCATCGGGCTACCTCGCGCGGCGTCGATGCGTCGGGATGGTTGGAGGGTGCGACGAACGCAATTATCGCGCAGGTGGGCGCATGCGCCGGTCGTCCGACCTAACGCCTATTCGGCAGCAAGAGCGCCGGGACGGGGACGCCGATCGGGGCCGGGCGCACGTCATCCGTGCCAGCCGGCGTTCCCGTCGGCTGGAGTTTCCTGTCCCCGCGCCTTCAGGGCGATCGATGGTGCGAAGTGCCGCGAGCATCCGTCGCGGTCGCCGGCACCTGATGCTCCGGCGCACCGGGCGGCAGCGACGCGATGGCCGCGGCGTACCTGCGTATTCCCGGCTGGGCGCTCAGGCCATGGGCGAGAATGCTGAGAAGCACGGTGGCCATGACGGCGAGACGGATCGTCGACTCGCCCGCGAGCTGCGACTCGTGCTCCAGGTACACGAGTCCCAGCACGATGGACGCGAGCCCACGCGGGCCAAACCAGCCCATGAACAGCAGCGTCGGCCCGGCAAGGCCGGTGCCGCGCAGCGCGAGGGCCACGGGAAGCATGCGGATCAGCGTCAGGCTCAGCACGCCGTACAGCACGACCGGCCAGCCGAAGTCCGCCCACGGCTGCACGACGAGCACGCCGAACAGGAAGAACACGAAGTCGTTGAGGAGCTGGCCCCACTCCTCGGTGAACTCGACGCTGTGGCGGCCGATGTCGGGGAATCCCCACTGTGCGGCCAGCCCAGCCACGAACGCGGCGATGAACATGCTGGCACCCGTCGCGTGGGAGGCGAGCGCGCAGGCCAGCGGCAGGGCCACCACGCCGAGTTGCGCCGTGGACTCGGCCATCCACGTGTTGCGCCTGGCGAGCGCGAGCAGCCAGCCGCCCCCTAGCCCGATGCCGACGCCGACCAGCGCCCCGTAGCCCAGCTGCTCGACCAGGAGACGGGTGAGCACGGCGCCGCCGCTCGCACCCTCCGCGGCGGATGCCGCCAGCGCGATGAACAGCATCAGGAACGGCACGGAGAGCCCGTCGTTGAGCCCGGCCTCGACGTTCAGCGCCTGGCGAATGCGTTCCGGCACCAGCGGACTGTTGACGATGACCTGCCCGAGCCCGGCATCCGTGGGCGCCAGGATGGCTGCAACGATGCCGGCTTCCCACCACGTCAGGTCGGCAAACAGCGCCTTCGCCACCACTGCACCGAGCGCGATGGTCGCCAGCATGCCGACGCTGAGCAGGCGCACGGCCAGGTTGGGGCGCTCCCTGAGCATGCGCAGGCGGATGCGCGAAGCGTCGGTGAACAGCAGCATCACCAGTCCCAGCTCCGCGACGATCAGGAAGTTCGTCCTGTCGAGGTCCAGCCCTCCGGAAACCTCGCGCGAAATCTCCAGGATCGACCCGGCGGCCACGAACAGGATCGGGGCGGTGAGCCAGGTCCTCTCCACCCTTCTTGACACCAGGCTGTAGAGGAAGACCGCGGCGACGAAAGCGGAGATCAAGATCACGTTGCCACCCCCGTGGGTCGTCGCGATGGTGTGCGCGTCACAGGAACCACGATGTAACGCAAGAGGTCCCGCGCTCGCAACCCATATTTCGACAGAAGCGCCCGACGCCGGTCCCGCGCGCGCATCCGGTTCACGCCGTCTCGAAGCGCGTGAGGAACTCGGGAAACGCCGGAAGCAGCGCTTCGCCCTCGTCGCCGAGGGCCGCGGCGAGGTGCGCGCGGGCGAGCGGCTCGGCGGCGCGGTAGACGTCGCGGCAGAGCGCGTAGGCCGCGGATCCGGGCCAATCGGCAGGCAGGAGGTCGGGAGGCAGCTGCGGGTCGCGCAGCCGCACGCGGCGGTACTCGTGCACGAGCAGCGTGCGCACGACGAAGCCCTGCTCGGGGGAAAGCGCGGCACGGCCGGCGAACGCTGCGGCGAGCGGGCGGAAGCGCCCGAGGAACGCGCGGTACTCCACCGCGAGCGCCGGCAGCGACCACGCCGCGTCCGCCCGCGCCGCCAGCGATGCGCCGTTCGCGTCGGGCAGGTCGCGTGCGGCGAAGCGCAGCACGCCGGCGGGCCACGCGGGCGCACCGGGAGGGGCCGCGCCTGCCGGGTACGCCGGCCGGGCGTGCACCCCCGGCGCGAAAGACGCGAATCCGCTCCACGCGAGGTCGTCGCGCAGCTGCGCGCGCTCGGCCGCGGCGAGCGCCTCCGGCGGCACCAGGACCATGTCCCACTGTCCGTCCCACGGGCGCGAGGGCGGCGCGTAGACGCGCCGGTACGCCTGCGCGAAACGGCGCGCGCCGTCGGCGGTCAGGCGATATCGCGAGCGGCGGCCGTGCGCGACGCCCTCGATCCAGCCGTCGCGCGCGAGGCGGAACACGCTCGTGCGCGTCAGGCGCTCGTTGACGCCGAACGGCGCCAGCAGGCGGATCAGCGTGGCGAGCCAGACCTCGCCGCCGTGCGGGGCCAGCGTGTCGCCCCACACGGTCACGATCAGCGAGCGTGCGCGAGGTGGCTCCGCGGCGAGCTCGCGGCGGATCCAGCGGGCGACGGCAGGGTCGGGCGGCGGGGCGGGCACGGCAACATGATACAGGCTTTACATACGACATGACAATTTCGTATCATGTTGCACGAGACGGGCCCGGCCACCGGGCGGCGAGGAGGATTCATGTACGCGCAAATGGTCGACACCGGCTTGCGCAAGCTGCGGGACGCGGCCGAGCTGTCGCCGGAGGAGCGCGCGTTCCAGGCGCGCATCGACGCCGACGTGAAGGTGGAGCCGAAGGACTGGATGCCCGAGGCCTACCGTCGCACGCTGGTCCGCCAGATCCAGCAGCACGCGCACTCCGAGATCGTCGGCATGCTGCCCGAGGGCAACTGGGTGACGCGCGCGCCCTCGCTCAAGCGCAAGGCGATCCTGATGGCGAAGATCCAGGACGAGGGCGGCCACGGCCTCTATTTGTACTCCGCCGCGGAGACGCTGGGCGTGTCGCGCGACGACCTGATCGCGGACCTGCACGCGGGCAAGGTCAAGTACTCGTCGATCTTCAACTACCCGACGCTGAACTGGGCCGACATCGGCGCGATCGGCTGGCTGGTCGACGGGGCGGCGATCATGAACCAGATCCCGCTGTGCCGCTGCAGCTACGGGCCGTACGCGCGCGCGATGGTCCGCATCTGCAAGGAGGAGTCGTTCCACCAGCGCCAGGGCTTCGACATCATGATCGCGATGGCGCAGGGGACGGCGGAGCAGAAGGCGATGGCGCAGGACGCGCTCGACCGCTGGTGGTGGCCGTCGCTGATGATGTTCGGCCCGCCCGACGCCGACAGCGTGCACTCCGCGCAGTCGATGCAGTGGAAGGTCAAGCTCCTGTCCAACGACGAGCTGCGCCAGCGCTTCGTCGACCAGACGGTGCCGCAGGCCGAGTACCTCGGCCTGGCGGTCCCGGACGCGGACCTCAAGTGGAATGCCGAGCGCGGACACTACGATTTCGGGGCGATCGACTGGAGCGAGTTCCACGCGGTGCTGAAGGGCAACGGGCCGTGCAACCGCGACCGCCTGCGCACGCGCGTCAAGGCGTGGGAGGACGGCGAGTGGGTGCGCGAGGCGGCGGTGGCGCACGCGGACAAGCGGGCCGCCCGCGCGGCGCGGGCGGCGTGAAGCACGGCGGGAGCTGGGGGCGCACATGAGCAAGGAATGGCCGCTGTGGGAAGTCTTCATCCGCAGCCAGCACGGCCTGGCGCACAAGCACGCCGGCAGCCTGCACGCGGCGGACGCGGAGATGGCGATACGCAACGCACGGGACGTCTACACGCGCCGCAACGAGGGCGTGTCGATCTGGGTGGTGCGCTCGAGCGACGTCGTCGCCTCGTCGCCCGGCGACCGCGAGGCGCTGTTCGACCCGGCGCAGAGCAAGGTGTACCGGCATCCGACGTTCTTTCCGATGCCGCCGGAAGTGAAGAACATCTGAACTCCGGGATCCGGGCCGGGATCGGGCGCCGCGGGCCCCGAGGCCGTTCCCGCAGCCCCGCTGTCCTTTCGCCATGACCTCCGACGCCGCACTCCTCGACTACCTCCTGCGCCTCGCCGACAACGGCCTCGTGCTGGCCCAGCGCCTCGGCGAATGGGTCGGCAAGGGGCCGGTGATCGAGGAGGACATCGCGTCGACCAACGTCGGCCTCGACCTCCTGGGGCAGGCCCGGCTGTGGTACGCCTATGCCGGCGAAGTGGAGGCGCGCATCAAGGGGACCGGACGCGACGAGGACGTGTTCGCGTTCCGCCGCGACGCTCACGAGTTCCGCAACCTGCTGCTGGTCGAGCAGCCGAACGGCCACTACGGCGACACGATCGCGCGAGGGTTCCTCTTCGACCAGTGGCACGTCCTGCTGCTGCGCGCGCTGGCCGGCTCGACCGACGATCGCGTGGCCGCGATCGCGGCGAAGGCCGCGAAGGAGGCGACCTACCACGCCGAGCGGTCGGCGGACTGGGTCGTCCGGCTGGGCGACGGCACCGGGCTCTCGCACGAGCGGATGCAGCAGGCGATCGACGGCCTGTGGATGTACACGGGCGAGATGTTCGCGGTCGACGCGGGCGAGGAGGCGCTGGCCGCCGCCGGCATCGCTGCCGACGCGCGGGCGCTCAAGGACCCGTGGGATGCGGCGGTGGGCGCGGTGCTCGCCGAAGCGACGCTCGAGCGTCCCGCCGACGGCTGGATGCAGAGTGGCGGCAGGACGGGCAGGCACAGCGAGCACCTCGGGCACCTGCTCGCCACGATGCAGTTCCTGCCGCGCGCCTATCCCGACGCGAAGTGGTAGCACGATGCGCCGGGAAGCAGGGGCCCCACGGAGTGGGGATGCGACCAGGCGCGTCGGGCAGGCGGCCGACGCGGATTGGCGGGCAATTGCAGCAGGATGCAAGGAGGCCGCGACGATGCGCCGGGAGGCAGGGTCCAGGGAGGCCGCGGCGATGCGCCGGGAAGCAGGGGCTCCACCGCGCGGGGATGCGGCCAGGCGCATCGGGCAGGCGGCCGACGTGCTTGGGTGGGCACCTGCAGCGCTCGCGATGAGGCCGTGGACATGACCACGGCCGAGCAGGACGCGGTCGCCGCGGCGGCGCGCGGCGCGGATCTCGCGGCGGCGCGCGAAGGCACTCGCCCCTCGCCCGCTGCGATCTGGCAGGCGCTCTCGCACGTGCCCGATCCGGAGATCCCCGTCGTGTCGATCGTCGAACTCGGCATCGTGCGCGAGGTGACGTGGGTCGGCGAGCGCCTGGTCGTGCGCGTGACGCCCACGTACTCCGGCTGCCCCGCCACCGCGCTGATCCTGCAGGGCATCGAGGAGGTCGTGCGCGGCGCCGGCGTTGCAGCTTGCGACGTCGAGACCGCGCTGGCGCCGGCGTGGAGCACCGACTGGATCGCGCCCGAGGCGAAGGCGAAGCTCGCCGCGTTCGGCATCGCGCCGCCGGGGCCCGTCGCCCGCGTCGACGTCGCCGGCATCAGCCCGCTGCGCCGCGCGCGCGAGGCGGTGGCGTGCCCGCGCTGCGGCTCGGTGCACACCGAGCTCGTCGCGCAGTTCGGGTCGACGGCGTGCAAGGCGCTTTACCGTTGCAGCGCTTGCCGCGAGCCCTTCGACTACTTCAAGCCGTTCTGACAGGAGGGCGAGGGCGGAGCGCCCCCGATCCGGACCGACACTTCTCCAACGCAATTCCCGCCAGTCCTTCAATGAGCAAGTTCCACCCCCTCACCATCGCCCGCGTCGACCGCGAGACGCGCGACGCGGTGGCGATCACGTTCGCCGTGCCGGAGCCGCTGGCCGCGCAGTTCCGCTTCGAACCGGGACAGCACGTCACGGTGCGCGCGCGCGTCGGCGATGCGGACGTGCGCCGTTCCTACTCGATCTGCTCGGGCAGGGACGACGGAACGTTGCGCATCGCGGTCAAGCGCTGCGCGGGCGGAGCGTTCTCGACCTTCGCCAACGAGTCGCTCAGGGCCGGCGACTCGCTCGAGGTGATGCCGCCGATGGGCCACTTCGGCATGCCGCTCGACGCCGGCGCCGCGCGCCACTACGTGGCCTTCGCCGCCGGCAGCGGCATCACGCCGGTGCTGTCGATCGTCGCCTCCACGCTCGCCGCCGAGCCGCGCGCGCAGTTCACGCTGTTCTACGGCAACCGCGCCTCGGGCACCGTGATGTTCCGCGAGGAGCTGGCCGCGCTCAAGGACGTCCACATGACGCGCTTCAACCTGGTCCACGTGCTCTCGCGCGAGGAGCAGGACGTCGAGGTGCTGCACGGGCGCATCGACGGGGAGCGCGCCGCCGCGCTGCTCGACCGCTGGGCGCCGCTCGCCGACGTCGACGTGGTGTACCTGTGCGGGCCCGACGCGATGATGCGGTCGGTCCGGGAGATGCTCGAGGCGCGCGGCTATCCGCCGGCGCAGGTGCGCGTCGAGCGGTTCGCCAGCAGCATCCCGCGCCACGAGCACAAGCCGGCGGCCGTCGCTCCCGGCAGCGCGACGCAGAGCGAGGTCACCGTGATCCTCGACGGCGCGCGGCGCACGTTCGCGCTCGACCGCACGAAGGAGAGCATCCTCGAAGCCGGCCTGAAGCACGGCGTCGAGCTGCCGTACTCGTGCAAGGGCGGCGTCTGCTCGACGTGCCGCTGCCGCGTGGTGGCCGGCGAGGTTGACATGGACGTCAACTTCGCGCTGGAGGACTACGAGGTCGCGCGCGGCTTCGTGCTCGCCTGCCAGAGCTACCCCGCCACCGACAAGGTGACGGTCAATTTCGACGACACCGGCACCGGCTAGAAAGTAGGGTCAGACTCGACTTTCGCCACAACGACGGCCAATGCCCGCGAAAGTCGAGTCTGACCCTACTTTCCGGAGTGCTAGAGTTCCACATCGCAGGCAGGAGACACCGAACGTGACTCACCCGCTTTTCGACAAGCACCAGGCTACGCTGGACCGCGCGCTGCAGGCGATTGCCGAGCGCGGCTACTGGAGCCACTTCCCCGAGTCGGCGAGCCCGAAGGTGTACGGCGAGGGCACGGCCGAGGCCGGGAAGGCGGGCTACGAGGCGCTGCTCGGCAAGCCGTTCGACCTCGACCAGCCGGGCACCGTCGGACAGGTTGGCAAGGAGCGCTCGCCGTACGGGTTCGACCTGGGCATCACGTATCCGAAGGCCGACCTCGACGCCCTGCTCGCCGCCGTCGCGGAGGCGCAGCAGGGCTGGCGCAAGGCCGGCCCGCAGGCGTGGGTCGGCGTGTGCCTCGAGGCGCTCGAACGCATCAACAAGGCCAGCTTCGGAATCGCCAACGCGGTCATGCACACGACCGGGCAGGCGTTCCTGATGGCGTTCCAGGCCGCCGGCCCGCACGCGCAGGACCGCGGGCTCGAGGCCGTGGCCTACGCGTGGGACGAGATGCGCCGCGTTCCGGCCGGCGCCCTGTGGGAGAAGCCGCAGGGCAAGGGGGACCCGATCCGCATGGAGAAGCGTTTCCGCATCGTGCCGCGCGGCGTGGGGCTGGTGATCGGCTGCTGCACGTTCCCGACGTGGAACGGCTATCCGGGGCTCTTCGCGTCGCTCGCCACCGGCAACGCGGTGGTCGTCAAGCCGCATCCGGGCGCGATCCTGCCGCTCGCGATGACCGTGAAGATCGTGCGCGGAGCGCTCGCGGACGCCGGCTTCGACCCGAACGTCGTGACGCTGGTCGCGCACGAGGCGGGCGACGACACCGCGCAGAGGCTGGCGATGCGCCCCGAGGTCAGGCTGATCGACTTCACCGGCAGCAGCGCGAACGGCGCGTGGCTCGAGCGCAACGCCACGCACGCGCTGGTGTTCACCGAGAAGGCGGGCGTCAACCAGATCGTGATCGACTCCGCCGACGACCTTGCCGCCGTCGCGCGCAACGTCGCGTTCTCGCTGTCGCTGTACACCGGGCAGATGTGCACGGCGCCGCAGAACATCTACGTCCCCGCGGGCGGCGTCGCCACGAAGGACGGCCGCGCGTCCTTCGAAGACGTCGCGAAGGCGATCGCGGACGGTGTGGCGAAGCTGCTCGGCGACCCGGCGCGCGCGGTCGAGGTGCTCGGCGCCGTGCAGAACGACGGCGTGACGAGGCGCATCGACGCCGCGCGCAAGCTCGGCACGATAGTGCTCGACAGCCAGGCGATCGCTCATCCGGCGTTTCCGCAGGCGACGATCCGCACGCCGCTCGTCGTGAAGCTCGACGCGGGCGAACGCGACAAGTACCTGTCCGAGTGGTTCGGGCCGATCTCGTTCATCATCGCCACGAAGGACACCGCGGAGAGCCTCGCCATCGCGCGCAAGGCGGCGAAGGAGCACGGCGCGCTCACGCTGTCGCTGTACTCGACGGATCCGAAGGTGCAGGAGGCCGCGATCGACGCGGCCGAGGACGCGGGCGTGGCGCTGTCGATCAACCTGACCGGCGGCGTGTTCGTCAACCAGTCCGCGGCGTTCTCCGACTTCCACGGCACCGGGGCCAATCCGGCGGCGAACGCGGCGCTGACCGATGCCGCGTATGTCGCGGGACGCTTCCGCGTCGTGCAGCATCGCAGGCACGTGTGAAACGAGGCGGCATCGGCGGGTGAGGGCCGGGGACCGGGGCGCGCAGCTTCCTGTTCCGCCAGGACGCCTTCGTCCGGTACCCTTGCCCAAGCCCCCGGGGCCCCTCATGCCATGAGCTACGACCACATCCTCTTCCACGCCGCCGACGGCATCGCGCGCATCACGCTGAACCGCCCCGAGCGGCTCAACAGCTTCAACGACGCGATGCACGCCGAGGTGCGCGACGCGCTCGATAACGTGCGCGGGGACGCCTCCGCGCGCGTGCTGCTGCTGACCGGTGCGGGGCGCGGCTTCTGCGCCGGCCAGGATCTCGGGGACCGCGCGGTGGCGCCGGGCGGCGCGCCGGTGGACCTCGGCGATTCGATCGAGCGCAACTACAAGCCCCTGATCCTCGGCTTGCGCACTCTGCCGATGCCGGTGGTCTGCGCGGTCAACGGCGTCGCCGCCGGGGCGGGCGCCAACCTCGCGCTTGCCTGCGACGTGGTGATCGCGGCGAAGTCGGCGACCTTCATCCAGGCGTTCTGCCGCATCGGGCTCGTGCCGGACTCCGGCGGCACGTACTTCCTGCCGCGCCTCGTGGGCACGGCGCGCGCGCTGGGCCTCGCGCTGACCGGCGAGAAGCTCTCGGCCGAAGACGCGGCCGCGTGGGGGCTGATCTGGAAGTGGGTGGAGGACGACGACCTGCCCGAGGCGACCGAGGCGCTGCTCGCGCAGTTCGCGAGCGGGCCGACGAAGGGGCTCGCCGCGATCAAGCGGGCGATCCACGGCTCGGCCGCGCGCACGCTGGAGCAGCAGCTCGACGTCGAGCGGGACATGCAGCGCGAGCTGGGCTTCGGCGACGACTACCGCGAGGGCGTGGCGGCGTTCGCGGCCAAGCGCGCGCCGCGCTTCACGGGACGCTAGCCCCGATGCACGCGGCGCTGCCGAAGGACGCTGTCGTCGCCGTGTTCGGCGCCGGCGCGATGGGCATCGGCATCGCGCAGACCGCCTCGGCCGCCGGCCACCGCGTGCTCGTGTTCGACGCCCGCATCGCCGCCGCCGACGATGCGCGGAAGAAGCTGCAGGCGACCTTCGCCGCGCTCGCGCAGAAGGGCGCTCTCGCGCCTGCCGAAGCGACGGCCGCCGCCGAGCGCATCCGGCCGATCCACGCGATCGGCGACGCGGTCTCGGCGCGCCTGGTCGTCGAGGCGATCGTCGAGGACGCCGCCGCCAAGCGCGAACTGCTGCGCCAGCTCGAGGTCGTCGTCGCGCCCGACGCGATCCTCGCGTCGAACACGTCGTCGCTTTCGATCACCGCGCTCGCCGCGGGCCTCAAGCACCCGCAGCGCGTCGCGGGCATGCACTTCTTCAACCCGGTGCCGCTGATGCCGCTGGTCGAGATCGTCAGCGGGCTTGCCACCGGCCCGGACGTGGCGGCGACGCTGTACGACACCGCGCTGGCCTGGGGCAAGTCCCCGGTGCACGCGGGCTCGACGCCGGGTTTCGTCGTCAACCGCTGCGCGCGGCCGTACTATGCCGAGGCGTGGCGGCTGCTGGCCGAGCGGGCCGCCGACGTGCCGACGATCGACGCCGTGATGCGCGAGGCCGGCGGCTTCCGCATGGGTCCCTTCGAGCTGATGGACCTCGTCGGCCACGACGTCAACCACGCCGTGACGCAGGGCGTGTGGGAGGGCTACTTCCACGACCCGCGCTACACGCCGTCGGTCGCGCAGCGGGAGATGGTCGCGGCCGGCCTGCTCGGGCGCAAGTCGGGTCGCGGGTTCTACGACTACGCGCCCGAGGCGGTGAGACCGGCGGCACGCACGCTGCCGGCGTCGGGCGCACCGGAGCGCGTCTCCGCCTACGGCAACCTCGGGCCTGCCGAAGCGCTGGCCGCGCGGCTCGTGGCGCGCGGCGTGGCCGTCGAGCGCGGCCCGGCGCAGGACGCGTTTCCCGACGGCGTGCTGGCCGCCGGCGGCGCGTGGCTCGCGCTCACCGACGGACGCACGGCGACGGGGCGCGCGGCGACGACGGGCGCGCGCGACCTCGTCGTCTTCGACCTTGCGTTCGACTACGGCAAGGCCGCGCGCATCGCGGTGGCGCGCGCCGACCAGTGCGGCGACGAGGCCTTCGGGGCCGCGGTGGGGCTGCTCCAGGCCGCGGGGCTCGCCGTCTCGCAGCTCGACGACGTCGCCGGGCTGGCGGTGATGCGCACGGTGGCGATGCTCGTCAACGAGGCCGCGGACGCCGCCACGCAGGGTGTCGCCTCGGCGGAGGACATCGACGTCGCCATGCGCAAGGGCGTGAGCTATCCCGCGGGGCCGTTCGCGTGGGGCGACGCGATCGGCTGCGCGCGCGTGCGCGACGTGCTGCGCAACCTGCACGCGCACTACGGCGAAGCGCGCTACCGCGTTTCGCCGCTGGTCGCGCGACGGAGCGCGACGGGCGCGCCGCTCGCCGGGCAGGGGCGCGGCGATGGGTGAGCACCACCCGTTTCGCAGCCCCATGGAAGCCGCGGCGCTGGCGCGCCGCGTGGCCGACCACATGTGGGCGAACGACCACGCGTCGCAGGCGCTGGGCATGCGCCTGGTCGACGTCGGGCCGGGCACCGCGCACCTCGCGATGCGCGTGCGCCGCGACATGCTGAACGGCCACGAGATCTGCCACGGCGGCTTCATCTTCACGCTGGCCGACAGCACGTTCGCCTACGCCTGCAACAGCTACAACCTGGTGACGGTGGCCTCGGGCTGCGGCATCGACTTCATCGCGCCCGCGCGCGAGGGGGACGAGCTCAATGCGCGCGCGCACGAGCGCAGCGCGTCCGGACGCACCGGCGTGTACGACATCGAAGTGACGAATCAACGCGGCGAGAAGATCGCGCTGTTCCGGGGCAAGAGCTACCGGATCAAGGGGCACGTGATCGAGGAGGCGTGACGCGTCCCGGAGCGCATCCGGGACGGTTTCGGAGGAGGAGAAGATGCCCGTCAGGAAGCCCGCACCCGGCGACCTCGAGCCGATCGAGCGCGCCAGCCGCGACGAGCTCGAGGCGCTGCAGCTCGCGCGCCTCAAGTGGTCGCTCAGGCACGCCTACGACAACGTCGCGCACTACCGCCGCAAGTTCGACGCGGCGCGCGTGCACCCCGACGACCTCAAGTCGCTCGCCGACCTCGCGAAGTTTCCCTTCACGACGAAGGCCGACTTGCGCGACAACTACCCGTTTGCGATGTTCGCCGTGCCGCGCGAGCAGGTGGTGCGCATCCACGCGTCGTCGGGCACGACCGGCAAGCCGACGGTGGTCGGCTACACGCGCAACGACGTCGACATGTGGGCGAACGTGATGGCGCGCTCGATCCGCGCCGCCGGCGCGCGCGCCGGCGACCGCGTGCACGTCGCGTACGGCTACGGCCTCTTCACCGGGGGCCTCGGCGCGCACTACGGCGCCGAGCGGCTCGGCTGCACCGTGATCCCGATGTCCGGTGGCATGACCGAGCGGCAGGTGCAGCTGATCTACGACTTCGAGCCCGAGGTCATCATGGTGACGCCGAGCTACATGCTGGCGATCGCCGAGGAGATCGAGCGGCAGGGCAAGGACCCGCGGCAGTGTCCGCTGCAGATCGGCATCTTCGGCGCCGAGCCGTGGACGCCGGCGATGCGCGAGGCCATCGAGGCGAAGATGGACATGGACGCCATCGACATCTACGGGCTCTCCGAGGTGATCGGCCCGGGCGTGGGGCAGGAGTGCATCGAGACGAAGGACGGCCTCACGATCTGGGAGGACCACTTCTACCCGGAGATCGTCCATCCCGAGACCGGGGCCGTGCTGCCGCCCGGCGAGAAGGGCGAGCTCGTGTTCACCTCGCTCACCAAGGAGGCGCTGCCGATCGTCCGCTACCGCACGCGCGACCTCACGCGCCTGCTGCCGCCCACCGCGCGGTCGATGCGGCGCATCGAGAAGATCACCGGCCGCTCGGACGACATGCTGATCATCCGCGGCGTCAACGTGTTCCCGACGCAGATCGAGGAGCTGATCGTCAAGGAGCGCTCGCTCGCGCCGCACTACCAGCTGGAGGTGACGCGGCCGAAGCACCTCGACGAGATCGCCGTGCACGTCGAGCGCACGCCGCACTCGGGCTTCGCCGAGGGCGAGGAGGCGGGCCGGCGGCTGGAGCAGCTGATCAAGTCGCTGATCGGCATCAGCGCCGAGGTCAGGGTCGCCGCGCCCGGCTCGATCGAGCGATCGGTCGGCAAGGCGAAGCGCGTCGTCGACAAGCGGCCGAAGTGAACGGAGCACTGCGATGAACGGCAAGGAAGCCTACCTCTGCGACGCGGTGCGCACGCCGATCGGCCGCTACGGCGGCGCCCTCGCGGCGGTGCGCACCGACGACCTCGCCGCGGTGCCGATCCGCGCGCTGATGGAGCGCAACCCGAAGGTCGACTGGGCGGCGGTCGACGACGTCTGGTACGGTTGCGCGAACCAGGCGGGCGAGGACAACCGCAACGTCGCCCGGATGGCGGCGCTGCTCGCCGGCCTGCCGGTGGAGGTGCCCGGGGCGACGATCAACCGCCTGTGCGGCTCCGGCCTCGACGCCGTGGGCAGCGCCGCGCGCGCGATCCGCGCCGGCGAGATCGAGCTGGCCATCGCCGGCGGCGTGGAGAGCATGAGCCGGGCGCCGTTCGTGATCGCCAAGGCGATGGAGGCGTACTCGCGCGCGGCGAAGATCGAGGACACGACGATCGGCTGGCGCTTCGTCAACCCGCTGATGAAAGGGAAGCACGGCATCGACTCGATGCCCGAGACCGCGGAGAACGTGGCCGCCGAGTTCAACGTGAGCCGCGCCGACCAGGACGCGTTCGCGCTGCGCTCGCAGCAGCGCGCGCTGGCTGCCGTCGAGGCGGGGCGGCTCGCGCAGGAGATCGTGGCGGTCAGCGTGCCGCAGAAGAAGGGCGACGCGCTCGCCGTGGACCGCGACGAGCACCCGCGCGCCACCACGCTCGACGCGCTGGCGAAGCTCAAGCCGATCGTGCGGCCGGACGGCACGATCACCGCGGGCAACGCCTCGGGCGTGAACGACGGCGCCTGCGCGCTGATCGTCGCGAGCGAGGCCGCGGCGAAGCGCCACGGCCTGACGCCGCGCGCCCGCATCCTCGGCACGGCGACGGCAGGGGTTGCGCCGCGCATCATGGGCATCGGTCCTGCGCCAGCCACCGGGAAGCTCGTCGCGCGGCTCGGCTTGAAGGCGTCGCAGTTCGACGTGATCGAGCTCAACGAGGCGTTCGCCGCGCAGGCGCTCGCCGTGCTGCGCATGCTCGGGTTGCCCGACGACGCCGCGCACGTGAACCCGAACGGCGGCGCCATCGCGCTCGGCCACCCGCTCGGAGCCTCGGGCGCGCGGCTGGCGACGACGGCGATGTACGAGCTGGCGCGCCGTGGCGGGCGCTACGCGCTCGCGACGATGTGCATCGGCGTGGGGCAGGGGATCGCGCTCGCCATGGAGCGGGTGTAGGCGCGTTGCGGGGTGGTTGGGACGTACTGCTCGCTGGCCATCCGCGTCGCCGTTGCGGATCGACCCAAGATCGAATAGCATTCAATCATTGACCGGCGTCCCAGCTTGGCCTCCCTCAGGAGCGGCGAGCGGGACGAGTCGCCGGGCGGGACCAAGCGCGGTATGGAGGAGGAGCGCGGGATGGCATCGAACCTGACGTCGAACTCCGCACCCGGACTCGACCGTCGCGGCAACTGGGAGGCTCCGCTCCCGGCGCCGTCGTTCGAAGCGTCCGGGCGCAGGCCGCGGTCGAAGACGGCCCGCACGCTGCGCCGCATCGGCTGGAACCTGCTTCCGCCGCTGACCTTCGCGGCCATCGTGGCCCTCTGGGCGCTCGCCGTGAAGCTGTTCAGCATTCCTGCCTATCTGCTGCCGGGCCCCGGCGCCGTGTTCTCCCGGGTCGTGGCGGATGCGCCGATGCTTTGGGACCACTCGCTGGTGACGCTCACCGAGATCCTGCTCGGCTTCGGGCTCACGGTCGTCACCGCGATCCCGCTGGGGCTGCTGATCGCGTTGTCGCTGTTCGCCAAGCAGATCCTCTACCCGCCGATCATGCTGCTGCAGCTCGTGCCCAAGATCGCCGTGGCACCGCTGTTCCTCGTCTGGCTCGGCTTCGGGATGGAATCCAAGGTGCTGCTCACCGTCCTGATGACGTTCTTCCCGTTGCTGCTCGCAAGCATCAGCGGCTTCCAGATCCTCGACACCCGTTTGCTGTACCTCACCCAGTCGATGGGCGCGACCCGCTGGCAAACTTTCCGCTACCTGCGCGTGCCCGCCGCGCTGCCGGTGATCTTCTCAGGCATCAAGACCTCTGCGACGATCGCCGCCACCGCCGCGATCGTGGCCGAGTTCGTCGGCGCGAACAAGGGGCTTGGCTACGTGCTCCTGCGCGGGACCAGCACGATGGACATCGAGCTCACGTTCGCGGTGCTGGTCGTGCTCACCTTCATCGGCATCCTCATCAACTACGCGGTCGAGTTCAGCGAGTGGGCGATGACGCCGTGGCAACGAGCCAACAACAGCTAGCCCGCGGCAGGGCCGGGGTTCCCTGGCCGCGGCGCACCCGTCAACCCTTCTCGAGAGGAAACACCATGCGTGCAACGATGCGACACCTGACGACCCTCGGCGTCCTCGCCGCCGGGCTCACCTTGAGCGCCGGCGCCCTGGCGCAGACGAAGCTCACGTTCCAGCTCAACTGGGTCGCGGGCGGCGCCAACGCCGGTTTCGCCGCCGCCGTCGGCGAGGGGTACTACAAGGACGCCGGGCTCGACGTCACGGTCCTGCAGGGCAACGGCTCCGGCAACACGGCGCAGCTCGTCGCCAGCGGCCGCTCGCAGCTCGCCTACGCCGACGCCGTCACGGTTTCGCAGCTGATCGCGAAGGGTGCGCCGATGAAGATCGTCTCGACCGTCTACCAGTCGAACCCGAACCAGGTCTCGGCGCTCAAGAAGACCAACATCCGCTCGCCCAAGGACCTCGTGGGCAAGAAGGTGGGGGTGCCGTCCGGCTCGTCGCAGACGACGATGCTGCCGCTGTTCTTCAAGGCGAACGGGCTCAAGGAAGCGGACATGACGCTGATCAACATGCCGCCGACCTCGATGGTCCCGTCGCTGCTGCAGGGCCAGGTCGACGCCATCCTGGGCTCGATGGACGCCTACCAGATCCAGCTGGAGCAGCAGGGTGCGCAGACCGACAACTACCGCTTCGCCGACTACGGCGTGCCGACGGTGAGCACGTCGATCTTCGCGAGCGAGGCCTTCATCAAGGAGAACCCCGACGTGCTGCGCCGCTTCATCGCCGCGAGCCTCAAGGGGTGGAGCTTCGCGCTCGACAACCCGGCGAAGACGATCCAGCACGTGAAGGCGGTGTTCCCGGACGTCAACGAGAAGGTGGCCGCCGCCGAGCTCGCCGCGATCACGCCTCTGTTCTGCAGCGGCGGCGCGCAGTACATCGGCAAGGCCGAGGACGCGCACTGGACGCGCACGCAGGCGCTGCTCTCCGAGGTGAAGCTGCTGCCGGAGGGGCAGGACCCGAAGAGCTACTACACCAACGACTACCTGCCTCCCGCGGCGCAGATGCGGGCGTGCAAGCGCTGAAGAGGGCGGCAAGGTGACAGCACGCGAGCGGCCGAGGCTGGGCTACCGCTACGACGACCTGTTCGTCGGGATGGCCTTCCGCAGCCCCGGTCGCACGATCACCGACGCCGACCTGGTGGGATTCTCCGGCCTCACGGGCGACTATTCGGAGCTTCACACCAGCGACGTCTACGCGAAGAGCAGCCAGTTCGGCCGCCGGGTCGCGCAGGGCATGCTTGGCCTCGCCTACGCGCACGGGCTCATGTGGGCGCGGACCGGCGAGCTCAGGGAGACCGCGATCGCCTTTCTCGGCATCACCGACTGGAAGTTCGTCGGGCCCATCTTCATCGGCGACACGCTCTTCGTGAACTACCGGCTCGCCGAGCTGCGCGACAGCCGCTCGCGTCCCACGCAGGCCATCGCGACGTTCGACGTGTCGCTGGTCAACCAGGACGAGGTCGAGGTGCAGCGGGGACGCAAGGTGCTGCTGGTCTCCAAGGTGCCGCTCGCGGCGGTGGCTGCTTCGGGTGGACGGGCTCCGGAGGGGCCGCGCGGATGAGCGCCGTGCCCCAGCCGCAGGCGCCGACGGGCGCCGGCATCGCGATCCGCAAGGTTTCGAAGACGTTCGACGAGGAGGGAGACCACCCGTTCCTCGCGCTGAAGGAGGTCACCGTCGACATCGCGGCCGGCGAGTTCATCTCGGTGGTCGGCGCATCGGGCTGCGGCAAGAGCACGTTGATGTTGATGGTGGCCGGGCTGCTCAAGCGCTCGCACGGCGACATCCTGGTCGGCGGGGCGTCGGTGACCCGGCCGATCACGGACGTCGGCATCGCGTTCCAGGACCACCTGCTTCTCGAGTTCCGCACGGCTTTCGACAACGTGATGCTGCACTCGGACATCCGCGGCCTGCCGCGCAAGCAGGTGGAGGCGCGGGCGAAGGAGCTCTTCGAGCAGCTGCGGCTGACCCACGCGATGCACAAGTACCCGCGCCAGCTGTCGGGCGGGATGCGCCAGCGCGTCTCGCTGATCCGCACTCTCGTGCACGACCCATCCGTGCTGCTGATGGACGAGCCGTTCGGCGCGCTCGACGCGCTGACGCGCCTGCAGGTCCGGATGGACCTCGAGACGCTTTGGCTCCGTCGCCGGCCCACGGTGCTCTTCATCACGCACAGCGTGGAGGAGGCCGTGGGGCTTTCCGACCGCGTCCTGGTGATGAGCCCGAGTCCCGGCGAGGTTGTCGAGGAGCTGCGCGTCGAGCTCCCGCGCCCGCGTCCGATCGTGCTGGGCGATGCGCCGGAGTTCAGCGCGTACGTGGACAGGATCCATCGCCACTTCGAGCGCATGGGCGTGCTGCACGGGCTCGACGCGCCGGAGAGGGTCGCGCCGTGACCCGCGACGAAGCTGGAACGGTGACGGTGAGCCACCGCGAAGCGGTGGCCGAGATCGGCATCAGCAGCGGTCCCCTCAACCTCGTGAACAAGTCGCTGCTGCGCGCGCTGCATCGCGCGCTGGGCGAGGTCGCTGCGCGGCAGGACGTGCGTTGCGTGATCCTTCACGGCGGAACCGCGCGGGCCTTCTGCGCGGGCAGCGACATCAGGGAGTTCGCGCACCTCCGCGCAGACGCGAGCGAGCACAAGATCCTGTTCGAAGACATGGTGCTGCGCAACCTCGCGGGCCTGCCCATGCCGACGATCGCGGCCATCGACGGTCCGGCGCTCGGCGGCGGCCTGGAGTTGGCACTTGCGTGCGATCTTCGCGTCGTTCGTCGCGGTGTCGCGCTCGGCCTGACGGAGTCGCGACTGGGGGGATTGGCGGGCAGCGGCTCGATTCGGCTCACGCGACTCGTGGGACCCGCGCGAGCGAAGGAGATGCTGTTCACCGGCGATACGGTCGCCGACGACGTAGCGCTGGCGTGGGGGCTCGTGAATCGCGTCGCCAGCGAAGGCTCGGCGCTCGACGCGGCGCGCGCGCTCGCGGCGACGATCGTCGCGCGCGGACCGCTCTCCAACAAGCTGGCGAAGGATCTGGTCGACCTCGCGCAGGATCTCCCGCAGGAGGCCGCACTGTCGCGGTCCACCGTGGCCCAGCAGGCGATCTTCGATTCGCACGACCTGCACGAGGGCGTGGCCGCTTTCTTCGCGAAGCGCGCGCCCGGTTTCCTCGGACGATGAGCGGCCCGGGGCACAGCGGAGCGAACGCAACGACATGGAAAAGATCACCGCGGACGAAGCGGCCCGACTGGTCGAAGACGGCGATGCGATCCTCATCAGCGGATCCGGCGGCGGACACTCGGTGCCCGAGGCGCTGCTGGCGGCGGTCGAGCGGCGCTTCCTCGCCGAGGGCCAGCCGCGCGGGCTGACGTCGGTGAGCGTGGTGGGCGTCGGCGACCGCGCGCTGCTGGGCGCGTCGCACCTCGCGCACGAGGGACTGCTCAAGCGGGCGATCACCAGCGCGCTCGTCGATTCGCCGGGGCTCGTGCGGCTCGCCGCGGAAGACAAGATCGAGGCGTACACGCTGCCGCAGGGAGTGCTCTCGCAACTCATGCGCGACATGGCCGCCGGGCGGCCCGGGCTCATCACGAAGACGGGGCTGCACTCGTTCGTCGATCCGAGGCAGCAGGGCTCGCGTCAGAGTCCACGCACGCCGCCGGACTTCGTCGAAGTCGTGAACCTCGCCGGCGAGGAGTGGCTGCTCTTCCGGCCGGTTCCGGTGAGCGTTGCCTTCCTGCGTGGAACGACAGCCGACGAGGACGGCAATGTGACGATGGAGCACGAGGCCGTGCTCGGCGAAATGCTGGCCATGGCACAGGCCGCGCGTCGCGTGGGCGGCATCGTCGTCGTGCAGGTGAAGCGCATGGCGCGGCGCGGCACGCTGCCGCCCAAGGACGTTCGCATCCCCGGCATCCTCGTCGACTTCGTCGTGGTCGAGCCGCAGCAGCGGCAGACCTACGCCACCGAGTACGACCCGAGCTACTCGGGCGAGCTGCGCGTGCCGCTGGACGCGATCAAGCCGCTGCCCTTCGGCCCGCGCAAGGTGATCGTGCGCCGCGCTGCGATGGAGCTCTACCCCGGCGCGGTCTGCAACCTCGGGGCGGGCGTTTCCACCGGGTTGTCGACGATCGCCGCCGAGGAAGGGCTGCTCGACGACGTCTACCTCACGAACGAGCAGGGGATCATCGGCGGCGCGCCGATCACCGGGCGCGACTCGGGCGGCGGGCAGAACTTCGCCGCGATGATCGAGCAGCCGGCGCAGTTCGACTTCTACGACGGCGGCGGGCTCGACCTCGCGTTCCTCTCGTTCGCCGAGGTGGATGCGCAGGGCAACGTCAACGTGAGTCGCTTCGGCGACCGGATCATCGGCGTGGGCGGGTTCATCAACATCGCCCAGAACGCGCGCTGCGTCGTCTTCGGCGGGACGCTCACTGCCGGCGACCTCGACGTCGCGTGGGAGAGCGGCCGCACCGTCATCCGCAAGGAGGGGCGGCACCGGAAGTTCGTGCCCAAGCTCGAGCAGATCTGCTACAGCGCGCGCATCGGCCGGGAGCGCGCCCAGGAGGTGCTCTTCGTGACCGAGCGCGCGGTGTTCCGGATCGGCGCCGAAGGGCTGGAGCTCTTCGAGATCGCCCCGGGCCTCGACGCGGAACGCGACGTGATCGCGCACATGGGCTTCCGTCCGGCCGTCGCGCGCGAGTTGCGCGCGATGGACCCGCGCATCTTCGATCCCGGAACGATGGGCCTGGCCGCCGACGTGCACGCCAAGCCGCGAGGGTATCGCTCGGCGCGCGTCGCGCGCTGGCACGCGGCCCGAAGGGAGAAGGCATGACCGCAGTGCGCATCGACGGCGCCACGCGCCTGTACGCCATCGTCGGCGATCCCATCGCGCAGGTTCGCTCGCCGAGCGTGTTCACCGAGGCGTTCGCGACGCGCGGAGCGAACGCGATCATGTTCCCCGCGCAGATTGCGCCGGACCGGTTCGACACGGTCTTCCCGGCGCTCAAGGCGCTGGGCAATCTCGACGGACTGCTCATCACCGTACCCTTCAAGGCCCGCGCCGTGCCGCATGCCACGCGCCTTGGCGCGACCGCGCAGTGCATCGGCGCGCTCAACGCGCTGCGGCGCGAAGCGGACGGCACGTGGACCGGCGACATGTTCGACGGAGCCGGCTTCGTGCGCGCCGCGCAGCGCAAGGGCCAGCGCGTCGCCGGGCGTCGCGTCGCGATCTTCGGCGCAGGAGGCGCGGGCAGCGCGATCGCCTGCGCGCTGGCCGAGGCCGGCGTCGCGTCGATCGCGCTGATCGATCCGCAGGCCGGTCGCGCCGCGGCGCTGGCGCAGCGGCTGCGCCCCGCCTTCCCGGGCTGCCGCTTCGCCGAGGCGACGGCGCCGCCCGCGGATGCCGACATGGTGGTGAACGCGTCGACGATCGGCATGAAGCCCGGCGACGGGATGCCGGCCGACCTCGGTCCGCTCGCGCCCGACACCCTCGTCGGCGACGTGATCATCGCCGACGGGCCGACCGCGATCCTGCGGCATGCTCAGGCGTGCGGCTGCGCGTGGGTGAACGGGCGGGACATGCACGCCGGGCAGGCCGAGGCGATCGTGAGCTTCTTCGACCCCGCCGCCCGCGACCTGTAGCGACCCATGGCGCACGTTCCCGCAGAACGCTGCCTTTCCATCATCGAGCTGCTCGCCGGCGAGGCGGGTGAGCTGCCGCTCGGCGGGATCGCCGAGCGGCTCGAACTCCCGAAGAGCGGAGCGCACCGTTTGCTGGCGACGCTGACCGAACTGGGCTGGGTCGAACAGGATCCCGACACGGGCTTCTATCGCCTGACGATGCGGCTCGCGATCCTCGGTCAGCGGTACTACGTCGCGACGGGCATCCCCGACATCTGCCAGCCGCTGCTCGACCGCCTGGCGCAGGAGACCCGCGAGTTCATCCGGCTGGCGGTGGTGGACGGCGACTCGCTGGTGTGGGTTGCGCAGGCGCAGGGGGCGACGGCCGGCCTCATGTACCAGCCTTCGCTTGCCACCAACACGGTGCCGCTGCACGCGACCGCGAGCGGCAAGGCCTGGCTCGCCACGCTCGAGCCCGAACGCGCGGTGCACAACGTGCTGAAGCAGGGCAACTTCACCCGGGCCGACGCCTACGGGCCGAACGCGGTGCGCTCGATGGACGGGCTGCTGCGGGAGATCGCTGCGACGGGGGCGCGCGGCTACGGCCTGGCGGTCAACGAAGCCGAACCGGGCGTCACGGCGGTCGCAGCGGTCATTCGCTCGGGCAGCGGCGGAGCGGCGAGCGGGACCGTCAGCGTGGCGGGGCCGAGCGTCCGCCTCACGGACGAGCGCGTCCTCGAACTTGCGCCGCTCGTGTGTCGGTCGGCCGCCGAGATCTCCGAATTGTGGCCGTTGCGCACGCGGGGAGCGGAGCTGCCGCGCGCGGGGCGCGTGGTCGCGGCCGCATGAAGCTGCGTGCGCTGCTGCTCGACTTCGACGGCGTCATCCTGCAATCCGCGGCGCTGAAGACGCAAGCCTTCGCCGACCTCTACCCCGGCACGGATCCGGCGCGGCTCGCAGCGATCGTCGACTACGTCGAGCGCCACGGCGGCGTGACGCGCACCGACAAGCTCGCGCACATCGAGCGCGCGTTCTTCGGCCGCGCCGGTGCGCCGGAAGACGTCGCGCCACTGGCGGCGCGCTTCCGCGAGCGCGTCTTCGACGCCGTCGTGTCGTGCCCGTTCGTCCCAGGGGCCCGGCGCCTGCTCGAGCACGCGCACGCCGCCATGGACCTGCACCTCGTCAGCGGCACGCCGCACGACGAGCTGTGCGAGATCGTCGCGTTGCGCGGGCTCGCCGGGTGGTTCCGCAGCGTGCGCGGCGCCCCGCCGGTCAAGCGTGTGGCGTTCGAGCGGATCCTGCACGAGGGCGGCTATGCGCCGGGCGAAGTCCTCGCGGTCGGCGATGCGCTGACCGAGTGTGAGGCAGCGCGCGACCTCGGCGTGGCTTTCCTCGGCGTCGTGCCCGCGGGTTCGCACAACCGCTTTCCGCCCGAGGTGCCCGTCGTCGCGACGCTGGAGAGCGTGCCGGAACTTCTGAAGCTCCCGAAGTTCGTCCGCTATCATGAGGCACGCTCGCCATGATGCAATGACCGCTGCGCCGATCGCCGCTCCTGCCGACGCCGTCCGGGTGCCGCCGTCCCGGCTCGTCGCGTGGGGCGCGCGCCTGTTCGGGGCCGTCGGCTGCGACGCCGCCGAGGCGCGCAACATCGCGGCGGCGCTGGTCGACGCCAATCGCTATGGCCACGATTCGCACGGCATCGGCTTGGCGCCGCAGTACGTCGAGTCCGTGCGCCGCGCTCTGGTGGCGCCCGGGCGCAGCCCGCGCGTGGTCAGCGACACGGGCGCCCTAGTTGCGCTCGACGGACAGATGGGCTTCGGGCGCACGATCGGCGAGGCCGCCATCGACCTCGCCATCGCCCGCGCGCTCGCGCACGGCTGCGCCGTCGTCGGCCTCGCCAACACGCACCACCTCGGCCGCATCGGGCAGTGGGGCGAGCGCTGCGCAGAGGCGGGACTGGTCTCGATCCACTTCGTCAACGTGCGCTCGCGCGCGTGGGTCGCGCCGCACGGCGGGCTCGACGCGCGCGTCTCGACGAATCCGTTCTGCGTGGCGGTCCCGCACGCCCCGCACCCGCTCGTGCTCGATTACGCGACCAGCGCGATCGCGCTCGGCAAGACGCGCGTTGCCGTCGACGAAGGGCGGGAGCTCGAGCCCGGCCTGCTGCTCGATGCGCAGGGACGACCGACGACCGACCCGGGCGTGCTGTGGCGCGGTGCCCCGACCGGCGCGCTCCTGCCGTTCGCGCAGCACAAGGGCTGGGCGCTGTCGGTGATGTGCGAGCTCCTCGGCGGCGCGCTGACCGGCGGAGGCGCACAGGACGGCCGCTTCAACGACACCATCGTGAACAACATGCTCACGCTGGCCTTCGATCCGGCGCGGCTGGCGGGGGCGTCGACGCTCGAGCGCGAGATCGCAACCCTGGCCGGCTGGGTTCGCGCCTCGCCGCCCGCCGATCCGGGGGAAGGTATCCTGTTGCCCGGCGAGCCCGAGCGCCTCGCGGCTGCCGTGCGCGACCGGGGCGGCATCCCGATGCCGCGCCGCACGCTCGCCGCCCTCGACGCCTGCGCCGCATCGCTCGGACTCCACGACGTTCTGGAAGGACCCACTGCATGAACCAGAAGGCTTTCGCATCGCAGGCGGACCTGGTCGAAAAGCGGGTCTCGTTCGACAAGCTCTCCGACCACGCCTACGCCTACACCGCCGAGGGCGATCCCAACACCGGCATCGTGGTCGGCGACGACGCGGCGATGGTGATCGACACGCAGGCGACGCCGGTGATGGCGCAGGACGTCATCCGGCGCGTGCGCGAGGTCACCGACAAGCCGATCCGCTATGTCGTGCTGTCGCACTACCACGCCGTGCGCGTGCTCGGCGCCTCGGCGTACGGCGCGGACCACGTCATCGCCAGCCGCGACACCTACGACCTCATCGTCGAGCGCGGTGAAGCCGACAAGGCGAGCGAGATCGGCCGCTTCCCGCGCCTGTTCCGCGCCGTCGAGTCGGTGCCCGGCCTCACGTGGCCCACGCTCGTGTTCGAGAAGCGCATGACCCTCCGGCTGGGCAAGCTGCAGGTGGAGATCATGCAGCTGGGGCGCGGCCACACGAAGGGCGACACCGTCGTCTGGCTGCCGCAGGACAAGGTGCTGTTCTCCGGCGACCTCGTCGAGTACGACGCCACGCCCTACACCGGCGACGCCTACCTCACGGACTGGCCGGCCACGCTCGACGCGATCGCCGCGCTGAAGCCGGAGAAGCTGGTGCCCGGGCGCGGCCCCGCGTT
Organism: Betaproteobacteria bacterium; assembly: GCA_029884335.1. Taxonomy (GTDB): domain Bacteria; phylum Pseudomonadota; class Gammaproteobacteria; order Burkholderiales; family Casimicrobiaceae; genus VBCG01. The sequence continues at coordinate 5,629 of JAOUIA010000025.1, read as the reverse complement.
GCAGACGCCCGCCACCGTGCAGGCGGGCCTCGACGCCACGCGCGCATTCGTCACCGCGATGTTCGAGTCCGTGAAGCGCGGCGCAGCGGCGGGCAAGGACCTGCGGACCGTGTACCGCGAGACCTACGACACGCTCAAGCCGCGCTTCGGCCACTGGGTCATCTTCGACCACTGCCTGCCGTTCGACGTCACGCGCGCCTACGACGAGGCGACGAAGTTCCCGGACCCGCGCATCTGGACGGCGAAGCGGGACAAGGAGATGTGGGAGGCGCTGGAGGGATGAGAGGCGGGACTGGGGACTGATGGTGAGGCTTCATGACGCTGTATCTGCCTTGTGTGCGTCCAGCGCATGCAACCGTCGTCGTCCCCGCGCAGGCGGGGACCCAGTGACTTGCGGTCCGGCTGTTCGCTCGTGGAATCCAAAGACACTGGGTCCCCGCCTGCGCGGGGACGACGAATGCGCGGAGGGTGTTCAGCAACGGAAAGACCTCCGGGCGAGTCACAGGTAGTCCCCGTTCCCGTGCTCCGATGAAGACGTACACGAACCCGATCTACCCCTACGTCCGCTCCCCCGACCAGGACGCGGGGCCGGTGCGGCACCCGGTCGTGGTCGTCGGCGCGGGACCGATCGGGCTCGCCGCGGCCATCGACCTCGCGCAGCACGGCGTGCCGGTCGTCGTGCTCGACGAAGACGAGACGGTGTCGGTGGGCTCGCGCGCGATCTGCTACGCGAAGCGGGCGCTGGAGATCCTCGACCGCCTCGGCGTGGGGCAGCGCATCGTCGACAAGGGCGTCGGCTGGAACGTGGGCCGCGTGTTCTTCCGCGACGCGCTCGCCTACCGCTTCAACCTGCTGCCCGAGGCCGGGCACCGCCGCCCCGCGTTCGTCAACCTGCAGCAGTACTGGCTCGAGGAGTTCCTCGTCGATCGCGCGAGCGAGCTGGAAGACATCGACCTGCGCTGGTCCAGCAAGGTGACGCGCGCAACACCGCGCGGCGAGCGCGTGGAGCTGACGGTGGACACGCCCGACGGCCCGTACACGCTGCACGCCGACTGGCTGATCGCCTGCGACGGCTCGCGCAGCCCGGTGCGCAACATGCTCGGGCTGGAGAGCGAGGGCCAGGTGTTCCGCGACCGCTTCCTGATCGCGGACATCCACATGCAGTCGAGCTTCCCGACCGAGCGCTGGTTCTGGTTCGACCCGCCGTTCCACCCGAACCAGTCGGTGCTGCTGCACCGGCAGGCCGACGACGTGTGGCGCATCGATTTCCAGCTCGGCTGGGACGCGGACCCCGAGGAGGAGAAGAAGCCCGAGCGCATCCTGCCGCGGCTTCGCGCGATGCTCGGTCCCGACGCGCGCTTCGAGATCGAGTGGGCGAGCGTCTACACGTTCCAGTGCCGGCGCATGAAGTCGTTCCGCCACGGTCGCGTGATCTTCGCCGGCGACGCCGCGCACCTCGTCTCGCCGTTCGGCGCGCGCGGCGCCAACAGCGGCTTCCAGGACACCGACAACCTCGCGTGGAAGCTCGCGCTGGTGCTAGCAGGCAAGGCGCCGCAGCGGCTGCTCGACAGCTACGACGCCGAGCGGACGTTCGCGGCCGACGAGAACCTCCTCAATTCGACGCGCGCCACCGACTTCATCACGCCCAAGAGCAGGGTGTCGCGCACGTTTCGCGACGCCGTGCTGGAGCTCGCGAAGAAGCACGCGTTCGCCCGCGGGCTGGTCAACAGCGGACGGCTTTCGGTGCCGGCCGTGCTGGCCGGCTCGCCGCTCAACACGCCCGATGCCGACGCCGATTTTCCCCGCGGTCCCGGCGCGATGATCCCCGGCGCGCCGGCGGCCGACGCGCCGGTCAGGGGGCCGCGCGGCGAGTGGCTGCTCGACCACCTCGGCGGCGAGTTCGCGCTGCTGGCGTTCGGCGACGCGGTGCCCGCGGGTGAGGTCGCCGCGCTCGCCGGCGCCGCGATCCCCTGCCGCGTGGTGCAGGTCGGCGGCGGCGCGACGCCGGGTGCTGTGCGCATCGAGGACGCCGAGGGGCTGGCGGCCCGGCGCTACGACGGCCGGGTCGGGACGGTGGTCCTGCTGCGGCCCGACCAGCACGTCGCCGCGCGGTGGCGGGCGTTCGACGCGATGCGCGTGCGCGCGGCGATCGCGCATGCGACGTGCAACGACTGAACGGGGGCGCGATGGGCACGCTCAACACCGAACCGAACCTGCCGTCCCCCGACGACTTCTACGAGCAGCTGATCGGCGCGCACCGCGACCTCTCCGACGAGGAGAGCGCGCTGGTCAACGCGAAGCTCGTGCTGCTGCTCGCGAACCACGTCGGCGACCCCGAGGTCCTCGCGCAGGCGCTCGCCGCCGCGCGCGAGGGCGTCGGCCCGCAACGGTGATGCCGCTTGCGAAGGTTGCTTGTTTCGTCGCCCCCGCGCAGGCGGGGGCCCAGTGTCTTTCCGCCACGGAGATCCCGCGGACATGAACCACGCCACCACCGCTCCCGCCCGCAGCGCGCAGGCGAGTCCCGCTTCGCAGCGCCCGCTCGCCTACATGACGGGCTTCGGCAACGAGTTCGCCACCGAGGCGCTGCCCGGCGCGCTGCCGGTGGGGCGCAACTCGCCGCAGAAGTGCCCGTACGGGCTGTACGCCGAGCAGCTCTCCGGTACCGCGTTCACCATGCCGCGCTGGTTCAACCGCCGCACGTGGACCTACCGCATCCGGCCGGGCGCGATGCACGAGCCGTTCCGGCGCGTCGACGCCGGTCGCGTCGTCAGCGCATTCGGGACGGAACCCGTGCCGCCCAACCAGCTGCGCTGGGACCCGCTGCCGATCCCGGCGCAGCCCACCGAGTGGATCGACGGCTGGGTCACCTACGCCGGCAACGGCGGCGCCGCGGCGATGGCGGGCTGCGCGGTGCACCTGTACGCCGCGAACAAGTCGATGGAGGGCCGCTACTTCGCGAACGCCGACGGCGAGCTGCTCGTGCTGCCGCAGCAGGGGCGGCTGCGGTTCCGCACCGAGCTCGGCGTCCTCGAGGCCGGCCCGACCGAGCTCGCCGTGATCCCGCGCGGCGTGCGCTTCGCCGTCGACCTGCCCGACGGCGAGGCGCGCGGCTACATCTGCGAGAACTTCGGCGCGCTGTTCCGCATTCCCGATCTCGGCGCCATCGGCAGCAACGGGCTCGCCAACCCGCGCGACTTCGAGACGCCTGTGGCCGCCTACGAGGACCGCGAGGGCGCCTTCGAGCTCACCACCAAGTTCATGGGCGAGCGCTGGACCGCGGCGATCGACCACTCGCCGCTCGACGTCGTCGCCTGGCACGGCAACTACGCGCCGTACCGCTACGACCTCAAGCGCTTCAACGTGATCGGCTCGATCAGCTACGACCACCCCGACCCGTCGATCTTCCTCGTGCTGCAGTCGCAGAGCGCCGCGCCGGGAGTCGACGCGATCGACTTCGTCGTGTTCGCGCCGCGCATCCTCGCGATGGAGAACACGTTCCGCCCGCCGTGGTTCCACCGCAACGTCGCCTCGGAGTTCATGGGGCTGATCCGCGGCGCGTACGACGCCAAGGCCGAGGGCTTCGTGCCCGGCGGCGCGAGCCTGCACAACTGCTGGACCGGCCACGGCCCCGACGCGACGACGTTCGAGGAGCAGAGCAACATAGACACCGGCAAGCCCGCGTACCTGCGCGACACGATGGCTTTCATGTTCGAGACCTGCCTGCCGTACTTCCCGACGCGCTTCGCGCTGGAGTCGGGAGAGCTGCAGCAGGAGTACTACCGCTGCTGGCAGGGCCTGCGCAAGCACTTCGATCCGACGCGCCCCTGACCTTCGCCATGACCTACGAGAACCTGCTTGTGGAGGCCCGCGACCGCGTCGGCGTCGTCACGCTGAACCGGCCCCAGCGGCTCAACGCGCTGTCCGACGCGCTCGCCGCGGAACTCGCCGCGGCGCTGCGCGCGCTCGACGACGACCCGGCGATCGCGGTGATCGTCCTGACGGGCGGCGAGAAGGCGTTCGCCGCGGGGGCGGACATCGGCGCGATGGCCGACTGGGACTACGCGAAGGTCTACGGCGACGACTACATCACGAAGAACTACGAGGCGATCCGCTCGGTGCGCAAGCCGGTGATCGCGGCGGTGGCCGGCTACGCGCTCGGCGGGGGCTGCGAGCTCGCGATGATGTGCGACATGATCGTCGCGGCGGACACGGCAAAGTTCGGCCAGCCGGAGGTCACCATCGGCACGATGCCAGGCATGGGCGGCACGCAGCGGCTGCCGCGCGCGATCGGCAAGGCGAAGGCGATGGACATGTGCCTCACGGGCCGCATGATGGACGCTGCCGAGGCGGAGCGCGCCGGGCTGGTCGCGCGCGTCGTTGCGGCCGACAGGCTCATGGACGAGACGCTGGCGATCGCGGCGAAGATCGCGTCGTTCCCGCTGCCCGTGGTGCTCAAGATCAAGGAGTCGATCAACCGCGCCTACGAGTCGTCGCTGGCGGAAGGCCTGCTGTTCGAGCGCCGCGAGTTCCACGCCACCTTCGCGCTGGAGGACCGGAAGGAGGGCATGAAGGCGTTCGTCGAGAAGCGCAAGCCCGCGTTCCGGCACAGGTGAGCGCTATGCCACCGCAGGACATCGTGCTCGACCGCCCGGCCGAGGGTGTGGCGCGCATCACGCTCAGCCGCCCCGAGGCGCGCAACGCGTTGCGCACGCAGACGCTGCGCGAGATCGCCGAGGCGCTCGCCGTCGCGGCGGCCGACGACGCGACGCGCGCGGTCGTGCTGACGGGAGGGGCGCAGTACTTTGCGGCCGGCGCCGACGTGCGCGAGATGCAGGCGCTGGGCCCCGTCGAGATCGTCGCGCACGAGCGGCAGAAGCACTGGAAGGCCATCGCCGCGTTTCCCAAGCCGCTGATCGGCGCGGTGTGCGGCTACGCGCTCGGCGCGGGGTGCGAGCTGGCGCTGTGCTGCGACTTCGTCGTCGCGGGGTCGAACGCGCAGTTCGGCCAGCCCGAGGTCAACCTCGGCATGATCCCCGGCGCCGGCGGCACGGCGCGGCTCGCGCGCGCCTGCGGCAAGGGGTTCGCGATGCGCATGGTGCTGTCCGGCCAGCCGGTCGGCGCGCAGGAAGCTCTCGCGGCCGGCATCGTGACCGAGGTCGCCGAAGCCGAGGCCGTGCCGGCGCGCGCGGTCGAGCTGGCCGCGGTCATCGCGGCCAAGCCACCGCTGGCGGTGCGACTCGCCAAGGAGGCGGTGCTGCGCGCGTTCGAGTCGCCGCTCGCCGAGGCGCTTGCCGCCGAGCGCCAGACGTTCGCGCTGCTCGCCGCCAGCGAGGACCGCCGCGAAGGCATCGCGGCGTTCCTCGAGAAGCGCACTCCGCAATTCAAGGGGCGCTGAGCGCCCGGAGGATCTTCCGACCATGAACATCCACGGCCGGCTTGTCGCCGCCGCAGCGCTCGCGCTTGCGGCATGCGTCTCGACGTCGATCCGCGACTCGTGGGTCGACCCGCAACACGGCGGCTCCGCATTTCGCAAGTTCGTCGTGCTCGGCGTCTCGCCGGACCTGACCGACCGGCGGATCTTCGAGGACGCGATGGCCGGGGGGCTCGTGGCCGCCGGCGTCGCCGCGGT
>JAOUIA010000087.1 GCA_029884335.1 Betaproteobacteria bacterium | reverse complement strand
CAGGAACGCGTCGGCGAAGCGCTCGTAGAACGTCGGCGTAGTCTCGGTGCGGATGCCGTGCGCGTCCGCGATCTCGACCTGTGTGGCCCGCCCCTTGCGGCCCACGACCAGCCGTCCCGCGGTGCCGATCACCTCGCTCTGCGTCTCGTGGCCGTGCGCCATCGTGCGCGAATTGTAGAAGCACGCCGTCTTGCCGCCCTCGAACTCGCAGATCGCCACGCCGTTGTCGACGTCGCCGCACTCGGCGAGCCCCTTGTGCACGGCGATCGTGCCGGTGGCGAACACGCGCTTCGGCTGCGGGCTCCCCAGCATCCACCGCGCCACGTCGACGTCGTGCACGCCCATGTCGACGAAGATTCCGCCGGATTTCGGCGCGAAGCGCACGAAGAAGCCCGACGGGTCGTTCATGTCCGTGGTCTCCGAGCGGACGAGGAACGGCGTGCCGATCAGCCCCTCGTCGATCTTGCGCCGCGCGTCCTGGTAGCTCGCGTCGAAGCGCCGCGTGTAGCCGATCATCACCTTGAGCTTCGGGTGCTTCGCCGCCTCGGCCTCGACGGCGAGGCACGAGTCGACGTCGAGCGCCAGCGGCTTCTCGCAGAACACGTGCTTGCCCGCGCGCAGGCCGGCAACGATCTGCTCGGGGTGGATCGTGTTCGGCGTGACGATGAAGACCGCATCGACGCCCTTGTCGGCGAGGAGGTCCTCGTAGCGCTCGTGGACGCGCGCCACGCCGAGCACGTCGCGGGCGTGCGCGCGCTCGTCGGCCTCCGGGCTGCAGGCGGCAACCAGCGCGACGCCGGGAATTCGCCAGGCGAGGTTCTCGGCGTGGCGCCGTCCCATGCGGCCAAGCCCCACGATTCCCGCGTTGAGTGCGTTTCCGGCCATGGTCAGAACTCCACGATGCGCTTTTCGCGCCAGGACGTCGTGGCGGCCTCCGCCAGTTCGAGCGCGGCCACGCCGTCGCCGATCGACGTGCGCGGGGTCGCACCCTTCGCCAGCACGTCGAAGAAGTGCGCCATCTCCAGCGCGTAGGCGACACGGTAGCGCTCGAGGAAGAAGTACTCCGGCTTGTCCTGCGACACGCTGGCCTCCGTCCACGCGACGACCTCGGTAGGCCGGTGGTTGCCCGCCTGCAGCATCCCCTTGCTGCCCAGCACCTCGAAGCGCTGGTCGTACCCGTAGGCCGCGCGGCGCGTCGTGTTGATCTGCGCGAGGCGGCCCGACTTCGTGCGGATCGTCACCGCGGTGCAATCGACGTCGCCGACCTCGCCGACCTTCGGGTCGGCCAGCACGCTGCCGGTGGCGAAGACCGTGCGCGCCTCGTCGCCGAGAATCCAGCGGAAGATGTCGAAGTCGTGGATCAGCATGTCCTTGAAGATCCCGCCCGAGCGCTTCAGGTACTCGACCGGCGGCGCACCGGGGTCGCGGCTGGTCACGACGAGCATCTCCGGTGCGCCGACCTCGCCGGCGTCGAGCCGCTGCTTCGCGGCGGCGAAGGTCGGGTCGTAGCGCCGCTGGAAGCCGATGAGGCAGGTGACGCCGGCCTTCTTCACCGCGTCGGCGCAGCGGCGCGCCCGCGCGAGGTCGAGGTCGACCGGCTTCTCGCAGAAGATCGCCTTGCCGCTCGCGGCGGCGCGCTCGATCAGGTCGGCGTGCGTGTCGGTCGACGAGGCGATCACCACCGCGCGCACCGCGGCTTCGCGGAACACCGCGTCGGTGTCGCTCACGCGCGAGCCGTGCTGCGCGGCGAGCGCGGCGGCCGCCGCCGCATCCGGGTCGACCACGTGGGTCAGCCGCACGCCGCTCTGGCGCACGAGGTTGCCGGCGTGGATCTTCCCGATCCGTCCCGCGCCGAAGATGGCGACGTCAATCATCGTAGTCTCCCCGATCCCTGGTTTCCTCGATCTTCGATTCGAGCCTGTAGGCCAGCGCGACGAACAGCGCCTGGCCGAGGCACAGCGTGTTGGTCAGCGAGCGGAAGGCGAACGCGCTGCCCTCCGGCACGACGAGCAGCGCGTCGGCCACGCGCGCGAGCGGCGACATGCGGCTGTCGGTGAGCACGATCGCCTTCGCGCCGCGGCGGTGCGCGTGGCGCACGCAGGCGAGCGTCTCCTTGCCGTAGGGCGTGAAGCTGATCGCGACGATGGCGTCCTGCCTGCCGATCGAGCGCACCTGCTCCATCACCATGCCTCCGGTGCCGTCGACGAGCTGCACGCGCTTGTCGACGTGCTGCAGCGCGTAGGTGATGTACGCGGCCACCGGGTAGCTTCGCCGCACGCCGACGACGTAGATGTGCTGCGCGCGCTCGAGCAGGCCGACGGCGGCGGCGAACGCGGCGTCGTCGAAGTCGCGGGCGAGCTCGTCGAGGCCGGAAGCGCTCGCCGCGACGAACTCCCGCGCCACCGCGCCGGGCGTCAGCGCGCCGCGCTTGTCCGCCACCATGCGGCGGATGCGCTGCTGGTAGGTGGCCTGCGGCGCGGCGCGCTCGCTCCACTGCGCGCGGAACACCGCCTGCAGCTCGGAGAAGCCGGAGTAGCCGAAGCGCTGCGCGAAGCGCACCACCGCCGAGGGCTGGACGCCGCAGCGCTCGGCGACCTCGGTGACGCGGTCGACCATCAGCGACGCGCGGTGCCGCTCGACGTAGCGCGCGACGCTCGCGAGCTTCGGCGGCAGCGCGTCGTACTCCTGCGCGATGCGCGCGAGCAGCGCTCCGACCGGCCCGTCGCCGGCCTTCGCCGCCGCGCGGCGCCCCCGCGCGGGGGCGCTCCTCAGCGCTTGAGCATCCATTCGTGCGCCGGGTCGTTGCGGAAGTGCCACACGCGCTTCGGCCCCGCCATCACGTTGAGGTAGTACGACTCGTAGCCGTAGGGCACGACGACCGGGTGGTAGCCGCGCGGCACCATCACCACGTCGTGGTCCTCGACGGCCATCGACTCGTCGAGCGAGCGGTCGTCGGTGTAGACGCGCTGGAACGCGAAGCCCTGCGCGGGCGAGAGCCGGTGGTAGTACGTCTCCTCGAGGAAGCTCTCCTCCGGCACGCGGTCGCTGTCGTGCTTGTGCGGCGGGTACGACGACGAGTGACCCGAGGGCGTGCGCACCTCGACGACGAGCAGGTTCTCCGCGGGCTCCGTCTGCGGCAGGATGTCGCGCACGTAGCGAGTGTTCGCGCCCTGGCCGCGCGCCGTGCGCGGGATCGAGGCGGGCTCGATCAGCCGCGCGGGCAGGCTGCCGCCGCCGGGGGCGCTCGCCACGCCGATCTCGGCGGCGGAAGTCGCCTCGACGATCGCGCCCTTCCCGTCCGGCGCGTACACGGCGTACGGCGCGCGGTCGTCGAACACGCTCGTGCGATCGCCGATGTCCCGCCAGGTCTGCCCGGACACCGTGATCGTCACTCGGCCCGTCAGCACGACCACGCAGATCTCGCGCCCGGAGAGGTCGAGCGCGAGCCGTTCGCCGGGCGCCAGGCGATGCGCTGAGAAGCCGACGTACTTCCAGGCAGCGGAGGCCGGCGTCACGCTGACGATGTCGCGGCCGTCGCGCCTCGCCTTGACGAGAAGGTTCATGGCCCCTCACCCCCGGCCCCTCTCCCACCTGACGGCGGGAGAGGGGAGTGCAGTTCACCCCTCGCCCCGCGCCAGCGGGGAGAGGGGCCGGGGGTGAGGGTGGGGACGAGGGCGGAGGCGAGGGCCCGGCTCACGCGGCGCTCCTCGCGGCCAGCCCGTCGACGATCCCGCGCAGGTGCCGGTAGCCCTTCTCCGCGTACGCGTAGCTCGGCGCGACCGCCGGATCCTGCTCGGCCTCGACGACCAGCCACCCCGCGTAGCCGTGCTGCGCGAGGATCGCGAGCAGCGCGGGAAAGTCCACCACGCCGTCGCCCGGCACCGTGAAGGCGCCGTTGATCACCGCCTGCAGGAAGCTCCAGTTGCGGTTGCGCGCGAGCTTCACGACGAACGGCCGCACGTCCTTGCAGTGCACGTGGCAGACGCGCGCGACGTGCTTGCGCAGCATCGCCACCGGGTCGCCGCCGCCGAACGCCATGTGGCCGCTGTCGAACAGCAGGCCGACGTCGGGGCCGGTGACGCTCATCAGCGTGTCGACGTCCTGGGGCGTCTCGACGTACGCGCCCATGTGGTGGTGGTAGGCGAGCCGCACGCCGCGCGTCAGCAGGTGAGCGCCGAACTCGTCCAGCCGCCGCCCGTACTCGCGCCACTCGCCGTCGCGGAAGAAGCGTGGCCGCTGGTAGAGCGGCGCGCTGGTCCCCTGGATGCTGTCGGCGACTTCGCCGTAGACCATCGCCTTCGCGCCGCACTTCGCGAGCAGGTCGAGGTGCGGCTCGACCGCGGCGATCTCCTCGGCCACCGTGCGCCTTGCCAGCCGTCCCGAGTACCAGCCGGACACCAGCGCCAGCCCGTGCCGCCCGAGCGTCTCCGCCAGCGCGCGCGGCTCGCGCGGGAACTTGTTGCCGAGCTCGAAGCCCTCGTAGCCGATCGCCCTGCCTTCCGACAGCGCGGTCTCGAGCGGGATCTCGCCGCCCAGCGACGGCAGGTCGTCGTTGCTCCACGAGATCGGGTTGATCCCGATCCTCACTCGAAGTCCGCTCATGGCGTCTGCTTCTTCCTGTCCGCTTCGTAGCGCTCGCGCGCCGCGCGCACCTCGGCGCGCCCGGAGACCGCCGGCACCGCGACTTCCCACCACCAGCCGCCGGCCTCGGTCGAGCGCGCGGGATCGGTGTCGATCGCCACCACGTACGTGCGATCCGCCGCGCGCGCGCGGGCGAGCGCCGCCTCCAGCTCGGGAATCGTGCGCACGTGCTCGGCGAGCGCGCCCAGCGACTTCGCGTGCGCCGCGTAGTCGATGTCCGGCGCCCCCGGTCCCGCCTGCGCACAGTCGGCGAACAGGTTGTTGAACGGCTCCCCGCCGACGGCCTGCTGCAGGCGGTTGATGCAGCCGTAGCCGCGGTTGTCGAGCACGACGACGATGAGCTTGCGGCCCAGCATCACCGACGTCGCGATCTCCGAGTTCAGCATCAGGTAGCTGCCGTCGCCGACCATCACCACGACCTCGCGTCCCGGATGCGCCATCTTCACGCCGATGCCGCCGGCGATCTCGTAGCCCATGCACGAGTAGCCGTACTCGACGTGGTAGCCGCCGGGCACCGCCGTGCGCCAGAGCTTGTGCAGCTCGCCCGGCAGCGTGCCCGCGGCGCACACCACGATGTCGTCGTGCGTCGAGCGCAACTGGCGCTGCACCGCCCCGATCACCTCGCCGTCGTAGGGCAGCTCCGGCGCCCGCTCGCCGGTGATGCGCGCCACCTCGTCGCGCCAGCGCTGCCCGTGCGAGGCCGCATCGCGCTGCCACGCATCGGCAGCTCGCCATCCGGCGAGCGCCCGCGACAGCGCGGCCAGCGCGAGGCGCGCGTCGCCGCGCACCGCCAGCGCGCGCCACTTGAGCGCGTCGAACGGATTCACGTTCACCGCGACCAGGCGCGCCTGTCCGAACAGCGAATGCGAGCCGGTCGTGAAGTCCTGCAGCCTCGTGCCCAGCGCGATCACCACGTCGGCGTCCTTCGCGAGCGCGTTCGCCGCGGGAGACCCGGTGACGCCGATCGCGCCCACCTGCATCGCGTGGTCCCAAGGCAGCGCGCCCTTGCCGGCCTGGGTCTCGGCCACCGGCACGCCGTGCGTCTCGACGAAAGTCCGCAGCGTGTCGGTCGCGAGCGCGTAGAGCGCCCCGCCCCCCGCGACGATCATCGGCCGCCTGGCGCGCCGGATCGCTTCGGCGGCGGCGGCGACGTCCTCTTCCGCAGGCGGCATGGGCGCCCGGCGGATCGGCGCGGGCGCGAAGAACGCCTCGGGCCAGTCGAACGCCATCGTCTGCACGTCCTGGGGCAGCGCCAGCGTGACCGGACCGCACAGCGCGGCGTCGGTCAGCACGTGGATGGCGCGCGGCAACGCGGTCAGCAACTGCTCGGGGTGCGCGATGCGGTCGAAGTAGCGCGACACGGGCTTGAAGCAGTCGTTGGCCGACACCGTGCCGTCGGCGAAGTCCTCGACCTGCTGCAGCACCGGGTCGGGCGCGCGCGAGGCGAACACGTCGCCGGGCAGGAACAGCACCGGCAGGCGGTTGACGTGCGCCGTGGCCGCCGCGGTGACGAGGTTCGTCGCGCCCGGCCCGATCGACGTCGTGCAGGCCATCATGCGCCTGCGCATCGTCGCCTTCGCGAAGGCGATCGCCGCGTGCGCCATCGCCTGCTCGTTGTGCGCGCGGTACGTCGGCAGCTCGTCGCGGTGCGCGTACAGCGCCTCGCCGATTCCCGCCACGTTGCCGTGGCCGAAGATCGCCCACACGCCGGCGAACAGCCGCTCGCCGTTCGCGTCGCCGACGCGCAGCGCGGCGAGGTGGCGCACCAGCGCCTGCGCCATCGTGAGCCGGATCGTCTTCATCGCCGCGCCTCCTTGCGCCGGCTCGAGTCGGCGCGGGCCCGGCGTGTCGGCGCGTGAGAGCAATTCGACTTGCCGTCGATCCCCGCGCGTTGCGAGGGTCCCCTCGCCGGGCGGCTCATGCTCTAGCCTCGCGCCAGGCGTCGATCAGCGCCTCGTAGGCCGCGCGCACGCGCTGCCTGAGCGTCGCGTCGTCGATCGCACCCGCGAGCCAGGCGCTCGCGGGCTCGTGGAAGATCGTCCGGCCCACGGCGAAGCCCTTGCAGCTGCGGCTCGCGGCCGCGTCCCGGAAGCCCTGCGCGAGCGTTGCGACCGGCGCCGACTGCCCGAGGATCACCACGCCGCGGCAGTACGGGTCGCGCTCCGCGATCAGCGCGTCCAGCGCCTGCCACTGGGCGGGGCCCATCGGCTCGAGCTTCCACCACTCCGGGTAGATGCCGAGGTTGTAGATGCGCTTGACGGCGCGCAGCACCGTCTCGGCGTCGCGCGGCAGGGACTTCGGCGGGATGATCTCGAGCATGAGCTCGTGGCCGCTGGCCTGAACGGCGTCGTAGAGCGAGCGCATCTGCGCCTCGTTCTCGAGGCGGGTCTCCAGCGCGTCGTCCGGGTGGTAGAAGACGAGGCACTTCGCGACGTGCTCCGCGGGCCACGACAGCAGCGTGGTGCCCACCGAGCGGCCGTGGTCGAACTCCACCGGGTTGCTGCCGGGCAGCTCGACCGGCCGGCCGATCCACCAGCCGCGTCCCGTGGCGGCGTTGAGCGCGTCCTGCCCGTAGCGGTCGTCGCACAGCAGCCCCGCCTTCGTGCCCAGCCCGCGCGCCGCGGCGGTTTCCGCGACCGCGTCGACGAGCAGGCGCTTGAGCCGGGGCAGCCGCTCCTCGCCGGCGCCGGCCTCCTGCGCCAGCGCGAAGAACGGGTTGCGGTGGTCGAACGCGAAGGCGAACACCTCGTCGTGCGGCGGGCGCGGCGCCGTCACGCGGTGCAGCCGCGTGAGCGTCGCGTCCCGGTCCGGGCGCGGGATCTCGTCCGCGTGCGCGATGAAGTAGTCGAGCTCGACGCGGGTGGGCATCGCCGGCGCGCAGCCGTGGCGCGAGACCACCAGCGCGCCGCAGGCGTTGGCGTAGCGCGCGCAGGCGTCGTAGTCCTCGCCGCGCAGCCAGCCCGAGAGGAAGCCGCCGTTGAAGCCGTCGCCGGCGCCGAGCACGTTCAGCACCTCGACGGTGACGCCCTTGCCGTTGAACGCCGCGTCGAGCGAGGCGGGGATCGCGCCGTCGATCACCGCGCAGCCCATCGGGCCGCGCTTGACCACCAGCGTGGCCTGCGAAACGCGGCGCACCGCCCTCAGCGACGCGATGATGTCGGTGGAGCCGCCGGCGATGTTGAACTCCTCGATCGTGCCGATCGCAAGGTCGATCTTCGGCAGGATGCGCTGCAGGTGCGCGGTGACGCCGTCCGAGGCGATGAAGCGGGTCTCGCCGTCGCCGCGCTTCGTGAGGCCCCACAGCACCGGCCGGTAGTCGATGTCGAGGATCGTGCGCACGTCGTTGGCGCGCGCGCGGTCGAGCGCGCGCTGGCTGATCCCGTCGATGTACTCGGTGGAGAAGTGCGTGCCGGTGATCAGCAGCGACTTGCTCTGGCGGATGTAGTCCTCGGCGATGTCCGCGTCGGTGATCGCCATGTCCGCGCAGTTCTCGCGCAGGAAGATGAGCGGGAACGTGTCGCGGTCCTTGATGCCGAGCACGACCGCGCCGGTGAGGCGGCGCGGGTCGACCGACACGTGCGAGGTGTCGCAGCCTTCCTTGGCGATCGTCTCGACGAGGAAGTGGCCGAGGCCGTCGTCGCCGATGCGCGAGATGAGCCCCGTCCGCAGGCCGAGGCGCGCGCAGCCGAACGCGGTGTTCGACGACGAGCCGCCGAGGTACTTCGCGAAGCTCGTCACGTCCTCGAGCCGCGCGCCGATCTGCTGCGCGTAGAAGTCGACGGCGAAGCGGCCGAGGCAGAGGATGTCGAAGCGCCGGTCGGCGGCGAAGCGGGTGGCGTTGCGCATGGGGTCCGGAACGGCGGGGAGGGGCGGCGGGCGCGGGGCCGGCGACCGGAACGCCAATTCTGCCCCGGCTGTGCATGGAACGCAATTTCCACTACGATGGGCGGCCACGACACCCGGCCGCCGCCATGCTCGTCGCGCAGGTCTCCGATCCGCACGTCACGGTCGCGGGCGCCAGCCCCGGCGCCGGCGTGGACTCGCACGCGCGTCTCGCGGCCGTCCTGCGCTGCATCGCCGGCCTTTCCCCGCGACCCGAGGCGATCGTGCTTTCCGGCGATCTCGTCGAGGCCGGGAGCGCCGCCGAATACGCGCGCCTCGCCGCCCTCGTGGCCGCCTCGCCGGTCCCCGTCCACCTCATGGCCGGCAACCACGACGATCGCGACGCGCTGGCCCGCGCGTTTCCGGATCACGCGGAGCGCTTCGGCGAGCACGGGCTGCACTACGCGTTCGACCTTGGGGCGCTGCGGCTGGTGATCCTCGACTCGCTGGTGCCGGGCCGGCCGGGAGGCGCGCTGCCGCCGGGCGAAGTGGACTGGCTCGAGGCGACGCTCGCAGCGCGACCGGACGCGCCGACCGTCGTGTTCGTGCACCACCCGCCGGCGACGACGGGGCTCGCGCACGTCGACCGTTCGGCGCTCGACGACGATCGCGCGTTCGCCGCGGCGGTCCGCCGGCACCCGCAGGTCGTGCGCGTGAGCTGCGGGCACCTGCACCACGCCGTGACGCTCAACTGGGCGGGCACCGCGCTGTCGGTGTGCCCCAGCACCGCGCACCAGTTCGCGCTCGACCTCGCCCCCGACGGCACCATCCGGCCGGTCGACGGGCCGCCCGCGTTCCAGCTTCACCGCTGGCACCGCGGCACGCTGCACACCTACACGACGAACGTCTCCGCGGAGAATGGGAGGACAGGATGAGGACTCGCACCGCGTTGTTCGCTGCGGCGCTTGGCGCCGCGTGCGTGGCGAGCGCGGCCGCGCTCGCGCAGGGCTATCCCGAGCGTCCGGTGCGCGTGGTCGTGCCGTTCGCGCCCGGCGGCGCCACCGACATCATCGCGCGCATCGTCGGGCAGAAGCTAGGGGAGCGCCTCGGCGGGCAGGTCGTGATCGAGAACAAGCCTGGCGCGGGCACGACGCTGGGCAACGCGGAGGTCGCGAAGGCGAAGCCGGACGGCCACACGCTGCTGTTCGCGCCCACCCCGTTCGTGATCTCGCAGGTGGTCTACCCGAGCCTGCCCTACGACGCGGCGAAGGACTTCGCGCCGGTGTCGCTGCTCGCCACCTCGCCTTTCATCCTCGTCGTCAACCAGGGCGTGCCGGCGCGCAGCGTCGGCGAGCTGGTCGCGCTGGCCAAGGCGAAGCCGGGCACGCTCAACTTCGGCTCGGCCGGCAACGGCACCGTGCCGCACCTCGCGGGCGAGCTGTTCAAGCTGCGCGCCGGGGTGGACGTCGTCCACGTGCCGTACAAGGGCGGCGGCCCGGCCATCGTCGACCTGGTCGGCGGGCAGGTGTCGATGATGTTCGCCACGCCGATCGAGGTGAGCCAGCACGTGCAGGCCGGCCGCCTGCAGGTGCTCGGAGCGACGTCGTTGAAGCGCCTCTCCGCGTTTCCCGACGTGCCGACGCTCGACGAGAGCGGCTATCCCGGCTTCGAGGTACTCTCCTTCTTCGGCGTGCTCGCCCCCGCCGGCACGCCGCAGCCGATCCTCGATCGCCTCGCGAAGGAACTCGCCGCCGTCATGGAGCTGCCCGACGTGCGCGAGCGCTTCGCCGCGCAGAGCGCCGAGGCGAACGTGCGTCCGGGGGCGGTGTTCTCCCGCTTCCTCGCCGACGAGCGGGAGAAGTGGGCCGACCTCGTGAAGCGATCGGGCGCGAAGGTGGACTGATGGGGCGGGCGGCCCTCCACCGTGTTGCGGTGCAATGCGCCGCGGCGTTTGCGGCCACGGCGCGTTCGGATCATCATGGCGGGCTTCGCCGCCGCTTGCCACTCGCCGCATGACGCCCTACCTCGAAATCGACTCGCTGTGCGTCGGCTACGGCGCCACGCGCGTGCTCGACCGGGTGAGCCTCGCGATCGGCAAGGGCGAGATGGTGGCGCTGCTCGGCAGCTCCGGCTGCGGCAAGACGACGCTGCTGCGCTCGATCGCCGGCTTCGTGACGCCGGAGTCCGGCGCGATCCGCATCGAGGGCCGCGACCTCCTCGCGCTGGCGCCCGAGAAGCGCGGCGCGGCGATGATGTTCCAGTCCTACGCGCTGTGGCCGCACATGAGCGTGGCGGCGAACATCGGCTACGGCCTGCGCATGCGCGGCTGGAAGCGGGACGCGATCGACCGGCGCGTCGAGGAGATGCTCGCGCTGCTGCAGCTCGAGGGCTTCGGGCCGCGCAGCGTCGGCGCGCTCTCCGGCGGCCAGCGCCAGCGCGTCGCGCTCGGCCGCGCGCTGGCCGTGAGCCCGTCGCTGCTGCTGCTCGACGAGCCGATGAGCAACCTCGACTACCGCGTGCGCGTCGACCTGCGCCACGAGCTGCGCGCGCTGCAGAAGCGCATCGGGATCACGGCGGTGTACGTCACGCACGACCGCGAGGAGGCGCTCACGCTCGCCGATCGCATCGCCGTGATCGACGCCGGCCGTGTCGCGCAGTACGCGACGCCGCAGGAGGTGTTCCACCGGCCGGCCTCGCCGTTCGTCGCGGGGTTCATGGGCGCGGACAACAGGCTGACGCTCGCGCTGCGCGGCGACGGCTCGCTCGCGCTGCCGGCCGCGGCGCCGGAGGGCCGTTCGGTGCGCGCGCACTTTCGCGCCGACGACGCCCGCCTTGCCGACGCCGGCGAGCGCGGCGCGCCGGGCGACGTCACGCTGCCGGGCGTCGTCGAGCAGGTCTACTACGTCGGCCAGGGCTACCGCTACCGGGTACGCACTGCCGACGGCGAGGTGTGGGTCCACGGCGGAGAGCGGCGCGACGAAGGGACGCAGGCGGCGATCGTCGTGCCGCGCGCTTCGCTGCTCGTCTTCCCGGCGCCAGGGCCCTGACGCAGACGTTCCAATCGCAACGAGGAGGAGAAGCCATGAAGCTACGCACACTCGCCGCAGCAGCCGTCGCGGCGCTTTTCGCCGTCGCGCTCCCCGCGGCCGGCCAGACGACGCTCAACGTCGTGACCGCAGGCGACCAGAACATGGTCGACTACGTGAACGACTTCCTCGCCCCGCGCTTTGAAAAGGCGAACCCGGGCGTCAAGGTGCGCGCGGTCGGCACCGGCCCGGGCGACGCGGGCTCGCAGAAGATCTACGAGAAGCTCTCCGCGCAGCAGAAGGCCAACGCCGCCGCGTGGGACGTCGACGTCGCCGTCGTGCACCAGCGCGGCGCCGCGACGATGGTGAACGAGAGCCTGCTCATGCGCTACCGCGGCGACGTGGCGTCCGGCAAGCTCGTGACGCGCGACTCCGCGAAGAACGCGCTCGGCGCGAACGTCGACGGCTACGTGCTGCCGATGTTCCACAGCCAGATCGCGTTCGCCTACAACCCCGACATGGTGAAGTCGCCGCCGCGCAGCTTCACCGAGCTGAACGACTGGGTGCGCAAGAACCCGCGCCAGTTCGGCTACAACGGCGTCAAGGGCGGCATGTCCGGCGTGGGCTTCGTGACCGCGTGGGTCTCCGCGAACAGCGGCATGGCCGACAAGCTGGAGAAGGGCCCGTACGACCCGGCGGCGAAGGCGGCCATCGAGAAGTCGCTGGGCAGCCTCAAGGAGTTCAACCAGTTCGTCGTGATGACGCCGGGCAACGCCGGCACGCTGGACATGCTGAACCGCGGCGAGATCGCGATGGGGCCGGTGTGGGTCGACATGTTCTACACGTGGATGGCCGACGGCAAGATGAACCCGAAGGTCAAGCTGTCGCTGCCCTCGCCGGGGCTCCCGGGCCAGCCGATGTACTACGTGATCCCGTCCAAGGCCGCGAACGCGGCGATCGCGAAGAAGTTCATCGACTTCGCGGCGAGCCCGGAGATCCAGGCGGAAGGCATCGTCAAGCGCTTCAACTGGTACCCCGGCATCGACGCGCAGCACGTGCAGTCCAAGATGGCCCCGGCGGACTGGAACAAGCTCTTCACCGACATCTCGCCGGCCGACCTGTCGAGCAAGGGGCGCCCGTTCCCGCTGTCGCAGTACTTGACC
>JAOUIA010000086.1 GCA_029884335.1 Betaproteobacteria bacterium | reverse complement strand
ACGCGCGCGGCGGCCTCCTTGGTCCACCTTCGTCTTACGCAGCGACGCGCCTCGGCCGCCTGCCGCGACGCGTCTTGGCGTCGATCCCCGTTGCGCTCCGCCACAACGGGGCCCCTCGCCGCGTGACGCGCGCGGCGGCCTCCTTGGTCAACCTGCGCCTTGCGCAGCGCCACGCGTCGGCCGCCTGCGAAGCGACACTTGCCGTCGATCCCCGCGCGACGCGCGGGGCCCCTCGACGGGTGTGTCGCTTCGCTACTCAAGCTCGAGCGCGTCGGAGATCGCCGCGACCCCCGCCTTCGCGCAAACGTCGTCGGCGGCCTGCGTCGGGGCGCCGGACACGCCGATCGCGCCGACCAGCGAGCCCTTGGCGCGGATCATCACGCCGCCGCCGACGACGACGACGTTCGGCAGGTGGCGGATGCCGCTCGCCGGGGATGCTGGCGGCGTCATCGTCGCCAGCTCCGTCGTATCCGTGCGGAACGATAGCGCCGTCGCGGCCTTGCCGATCGCGGTGGGCACGGTGTGCGGGCCGGCGAGCCCGTTGCGCAAGACGGCGAGCGCGTTGCCGCCGCGGTCGACCACCGCGACCGTCGCGGTGTAGCCGTCCTTGTCGCAGCGCGCGAGCGCCGCCTGCGCGGCCTTCAGCGCCGCGTCCGTCGTGAGCGACGGATAGCTGGCGGTGAGTTTCTGCGCGCCGGCGGGCAGCGCGAGCGCCGCGGCGACGAGTCCGACGATCATCCGGTGCATGGAATCCTCTCTTCGCAGGTTGCGTTCAGGCCATGCCCGGATTGCCGGGCACGCCCTGCACTTCGGGAATCTCGAGCTTCGCAGGCTTGACCGTGCGCCGCGAGCGCAGGTAGCGCGCCACCAGGTCCCAGATCGGCTCGCCGCCGGCGGCGCGCGACTCCTCGGACACCGGCGCCCACCCCGCCACCTTGTACTTGCGGTCGGCCTCGACGGGCCGGCCACGCAGCGTCATCCGCGTGATGCGCCGTCCCTGCGGCGCGCGCGGATCGATCGCGTAGTCGAGACCGCCGACGCGCACCATGTCGCCGCCCTGCTGGTAGTACGGGTCGGGATTGAACAGGTTGTCGGCGACGTCCTCGAGGATCGTCTTGATCATCTCGCCGGCGATCTCGCTCACCGTCGTGGTCGGGTAGGTGATCGCCGTCTGGTCGAGCACGTGCTCCATCGTGATCGGCTGGCCGGGCAGCACGGTCGTCCCCCAGCGGAAGCCCGGCGAGAACGCGATCTCGGCGTCCTTCTCCGCGCGCAGCGCGTCGAGGATCACCTGGTCGAACGTGCCGTTGAAGTTGCCGCGCCGGTAGAGGAGATCGTCGGCGACCGCGAGGCGCTCCTCCAGCTTCGCCTTGTACGGAGCGCGCACCCTGTCGACGTACGCCGTCATCGCAGGGTCGGCGGGAAGGTGGTCGGCGAACACGGGTAGCAGGCGATAGCGGAAGCCGGTCACGCCGCCGCCGCCCACCTCGAGGTCGAGCACGCCGAGGAACTTGCCGTTGCTGCCTGCGTTGGTCACCAGCGTGCGCCCGCCCGCGTTGCCCACGACCGTCGGCCGCGGCACGCCGTCGTGCGTGTGGCCGCCGAGGATGGCGTCGATGCCGCGCACGCGGCCGGCGAGCTTGAGGTCGACGTCCATGCCGTTGTGCGAGAGCAGCACCACGACCCGCGCGCCCTTCGCGCGCGCGTCGTCGACCGTCTTCTGCAGCTCGTCCTCCTGGATGCCGAACGTCCACTCCGGCACGAAGTAGCGCGGGTTGGCGATCGGCGTGTAGGGGAACGCCTGGCCGATCACCGCGACCGGCACGCCGCCGAGCTCGCGCACGACGAAGGGCTTGAACACCGGGTCGCCGAAGTCCGTCGTCTTGACGTTCTGCGCGACGAACTCGACCTTCCCGGCGAAGTCCTTCTCGACGATCTCCTTCACGCGCGCGGCGCCCAGCGTGAATTCCCAGTGACCGGCCATGACGTCGACGCCGAGCAGCTTGCACGCGTCGACCATGTCCTGGCCCTTCGTCCACAGCGCCGTGCCCGAGCCCTGCCACGTGTCGCCGCCGTCGAGGAGCAGGCTGTGCGGCCGGTTCGCGCGCAGCCGCTTCACCAGCGTGGCCAGGTGCGCGAAGCCGCCGACCTTGCCGTAGGCGCGCGCCGCGGCGGCGAAGTCGAGGTGCGTGAGCGCGTGCGCCTCCGGCGTATCCGCCCGGATGCCGAAGTGCCGCAGGAACGCCTCGCCGACGAGGTGCGGCGGCTTGCCGAGCGCATCGCCGACGCCGAGGTTCACCGACGGCTCGCGGAAGTGGATCGGCAGCAGCTGCGCGTGGCAGTCGGTGAAGTGCAGCAGCGAGACCTGCCCGAACGGCGCGAGGTCGTCGTAGAGACGCGCCGCGGCCTTCGGGTCGCCCGTCGCGCGCCCGGCGAGCGGGAAGCCGGCGGCCGATGCGGCCGCGAGCACCTGCAGGAATTCGCGTCGGTCCATGGCGGAGAGCGGGGTCAGCGGCGCGCGTGACGGGCGAGCGCGCGCACGTCCTCTTCGAGCATCTCGCCGGCCTCGAACTGCACGACGCGGCCGCCGGCGTCCACGACGTAGAGGAGCGGAAGGCCGCGCCGCGCGCCGAACGTGCGCAGCGTCTCGGCGTCCGCCATCGCCGCGGGGAACGTGTAGCCGTGCTGCGCGAGGTACGCGCGCGCCGCGCCCGGGTCCTTGTCGATCGAGAAAGTGAGCACCTCGAGCCCGCGGCCGCCGTGCGCGCGCCACAGCGCCTCGAGGCGCGGGTTCTGCAGCTTGCAGAACGGGCACCACGATGCCCAGAGCTCGACCACGACCGGCCGGCCCGCGAACCGCGCCGCGGGAAGCGTCGTGCCGTCGAGAAGCTGAACGTCGCGCCAGACGACGCGCTCGCCGACGTCGAGCGCGCCGGCCGCGGCGGGCGCGAGAAGCCCCGCGGCGAACGCCGCGACGAGGAATCCGCGACGTCCCGCCGCGCGCGCGCTCACTTGTTGACCGGGGACTCCGGATCCATCAGGAGCGCGACGACGTCCTTGAGCTGCTGCTCGGAGAGGATGCCCTGCGCGCCGAAGCGCGGCATGAACGAGCATGCCGTATAGGCGTGCGCGTTGTACACCTTGCCCCACGCGTACTTCTGGATGTCCGGGCCGTAGCCGCGGATCTTCGCGAAGTTGTGCAGCGAGGGGCCGATCGTGCCGTAGCTGATCTCGGCCTTCGACAGCTCGTGGCAGGCGTAGCAGTTGCCGCCCACCGGCGTCTCCCTGGTGTCCGAGTACTGGAAGCCGGTGCCGCGCTGCGCGATCTGCTCGCCACGCTTCCAGTCGCCGAGGTACTTGCCGTCGGACGGCGGCTTGACCAGCGCCATGTTCGCCTTCTCGATCCGCTCGGCCACCTCCTTGGGCGGCGCGGCCGTCGAGTACTGTGAGCACACCGACTGCGTCTCGTCCTGGTCGAGCCGGTCGAGCTTGGCGATCCCGCGCTCCTTGAACGAAGTCTTCATCGTCTCGACCGCCTTCGCGCGCACGGCCGCGTCGGACGCGGAGCCGGAGGGGCCGGTGCCGGCGCAGCCGGCGAGCACGGCGGCGCAGGCCGCCGCAATCAGGGTCTTGTGCATGGTCGCGTGCCTCCCGTCAGCGCTTGATGGTGGGCGCCTTGAACTCGGCGCCGTTGGCGTTGCGCGCGAGGAACGCCGTCAGCGCGATCGACGCGTCGGAGGCGAACCCGAGCTCGGGGAAGCGCTGCTGGCGGAAGCAATCGTTGAGCCGCCATTGGAACGTGCGCAGCTCGCCCTGCGAGACGCGGTACGCGGGCCACGTCGTGTACGCGAGCTGGGCGCCGGCCTGCTTGGTCAGGTTGGGCAGGTCCTGCAGGCGGATGCGCGTGTTGTCGGCAGCGTGGCAAGTGGCGCAGGAGAAGTCGTACGGGCCGCCGCGGAAGTAGAAGATCTTCTCGCCCAGCGCGAAGGCCTCCTTCTCCTTGGCGTGCGCGCTCGGGACGTTCATCGTCGCGCCCTTGGATTCCGACGTGACCCAGGCGACCAGCGCGTCGTTGTCCGACCTGTTGTCGGGACTGCCGAACGGGCGCGCGGTCGCCTGTGCGGGCGTGAGCCCGTGCAGGGTCACGCGGCAGTGGGCGAGTCGCGTCTCGAGGTCCATGACGCGGTCGACGTCCGCAAAGTAGCGCGGCAGCTGCGCGTAGGCGCCCTTCACCACCCCGGGGCCGAGGCCGAGGTCGCACTTCTCCAGCGAAGCGTTCTTCGGACCCGCAGGCTTCTTCCACAGGCCCTCGCCGCGCGCCTCCCACAGTTCGGCCGGGTTGCCGTCCTGCAGCGCCTGGCGGTACTTCTCGATCTCCTGGGCGGTGCTGGCAGCGTCCTGCCCGACCGCCGCCGTCGCTGCAACCATCCCGGCGGCGAGCGCGATGGCCCCCGCGTACCACGCTCGAATCCGCATTCGCTCCTCCAAGCTGGGCGCGCCGCCTGCGCGGCGCGCCGGATCACGGAGCCGCGCTCTTCCGCGGCGCTGCCGCAGATAGGCGCTCGCCCTCGTCGTCGATCAGGCGATCAGGCGATCGTCGCCTCGTCGGTCCGCTTGTCCCCGCGGTTGTCGACCCAGGTCACCTGCACCTTGTCGCCCTTCTGCGCGCCCTTGAAGCGGAACGACAGGAAGGGGTTCTTCGCGATCGCCGGCCCCCACTGCGCCGACAGCACCGTCTTGCCCGCGTGCGTCGCCGTGACGTTCTGGATGAACCACGCCGGCACCAGCGCACCCGCGGCGTCGCGCCGCTGGCCGGTCTCCATCTCGTGGCTCATCAGCACCTTCACCTCGGTCACGCCGCCTGCGTCGACCGCGGCGCGGATTCGCATCGGATCTGCCATGTCGTCCTCCTCGCGTGTCGCTAGCCGCCGCAGCCGCCGAGCGTGACCTTCACTTCCTTCTGCGCGACGTAGTACTTCCCGTCGGCCTTCACCAGCGCGTAGACGTTGGAGCTCTGGCCCATCTTGACGCGCGTGGTCACCGTCGCCTCGGTCCCCGCCGGGATGTCGAACGAAGCGGCGAGCACGTTCGGGTTCTTCTCGACGAGGATCGCGATCTGCTCGGTCTTCGGCAGCGAACTCGTCACGCCGATCGGCACCACCGCGCCGTTCTCGGCGATGTCGGGGGTCGCGACGAACGCTATCTCCTTTGCCTGCGCCGGCGCGCCGCCGAACGCCTTGTACGCGTCGGGGATCGACTTCGCCTCGAACGCCGCCTTGTTCCACGCGCCCTGCGCGCCCGCCTCGCCCGGCTTGAGCCAGCCGGCGGCGGCGAGCAGCGTGAGCAGCGAAACGCTGCCGCCTGCCTTCAGTGCATCCCTGCGTCCTGAGTCCATCGCCTCGATCCTCCGTGTCCCCGATCGGCTGCCCATGATAGCCGCGGCCGTTCCTCAGTCAACACGCACTTTGGGGTATCCCTTCCCGCCCCGGCGCTCGCGCTCGCCGGCGGCCCGGCTGGCTGCCGTGGAGGCGGTCCCGCGGGCTACCGGGGCCGGGCAGCGAACTCGAGCAGCCCGCGCTTCAGCAGGTCGCCGGCGTCCATGCGCCCGGCGATGCGCGAGCACACGCTGCGGCACATCTCGCCGAACTCGGGATCGAGGACCTTGTAGAGCACGCTGCTGCCCTCGCGACGGCGCGACACGACGCCCGCCTGGTGCAGCAGCGACAGGTGCCGCGAGACGTTCGTCTGCGTCGCGCCGGTCGCCTCGACGATCGCCGAGACCGAGCGCTCGTCGTGGCAGATGGCGTGCAGGATCCTGAGGCGCGTGGGCTCGGCGAGCAGGCTGAAGTACCGGGCCACCGCAACGAACACTTCGCCCAGTTCCGGCGCCTCGGCGGCGTCCGCGCCGAAAGCTTCCGACGGGTTCCGGGACTCGATCATAGTGAAGTGAGCGTATGCGCATATGACCCCGTCAGTCAACCGCGTTTCCTGACCGGTGACAACGTTTGCTTCCGGTGGTCGAATGAGCCCCTGCCCGCCGTGCCGGACGCCCGGGCGAGGAGACAGGACATGGCTGCCCGTTGCCGAATTTCCCGCCGCACAGCGCTTCGCCACCTTGCCGCATGGGGTGCGGCCGCGTGCGTCCCGTTGCCGGGGCGCGCGCAGAAGGCCGCGCTCGAGCCCACGCCCCGCGACGCCGAGGGGCCGTTCTACCCGGTGCGCTTCCCCCCGGACATCGACAGCGACCTTGCGCAGATCCAGGGCCGCGCGAAGGGCGCGCGCGGGACGCTGCTCTACCTGTCGGGGCGCGTGCTCGCCGTGGACGGGACTGCGCTGCCGGGGGCCAAGGTCGAGTTGTGGCAGTGCGACTCGCTGGGCCGCTACCACCACGTCGACGGCGACCCCGGCGAGCGCGACGAGGACTTCCAGGGCTACGGGGTCGCCGTCGCCGACGCCGAGGGGCGCTACGGGTTCCGCACGATCCGCCCCGTGCGCTACGGCGCTCGCCCGCCGCACCTGCACTTCAGGCTCTCGCACGCGAAGGCGCGGACGCTCACGACGCAGCTGTACCCGCGCGGCGAGTCCGCGGAGCGCAGCGCCGGGTTCGGGCTCTCCGACCGGGGCACGCGCGCGCGCCTCGAGTTCGAGGTCGCCAATGCCGCGGGCCGCGAGAGCGGCGCGCTGGCGGCGCGCTACGACTTCGTGCTGCAGAACTGACCCGTCGCCTGCGGCGCAGGCGACGCCCCGACGCAGTCAGTGCACCGTGGGCTGCGAGAGCAGGCGCAGCAGCTCTCCCGTCTTCAGGCGGAAGACGCCGTCGCCCAGCGGCTCGGCGGCGTCGAACTCCCCCAGCGTGAGCGAGAACTCGGCGTCCCCGTGCCGCGCTTCCAGCACGACGTCGTCCGCCCGCGTGTCCTCGTCGGGCAGGCGCAGGTACTCGGTGGCGAAGACGGCGCCGTCGACCAGCACGAAGTCGGCGCCATCGAGCGCCAGGGCGAGGGAGGAGTCGCGGGCCATGCCCGTTAGATGCGGCATCCGGCCCGGCGTTCAAGCCCGCCGCCGGACGTGACGGCGGCGCCCGCGCTCAGCGCGGCGGGCCGACGAGGTCGCGGACGAAGTTCGGCAGCGCGAGCGCCGCGCGGTGGACGTCGCCGTTGTACAGCCTGAGGTCGGCAAGGCCGCGCTGGGCGATGCGCCGATCGACCTCGCGAGCGGCGATCGTGCGCGGGTCGAGCGTGTGGCTCGCGCAGGCCATCATCCACATGCCGCCGTAGAGCGGGATCGACGCGAGGTAGGGCGTCACCAGCGGGAACGCCGCGCGCAGCGCCGCCATGCCGTCGCGGATCCGGCCGGGATGCGCCACGGGGCTCGCGACGTGCAGCGTCATCGCGCCGCCGGGCGCCAGCCGCGCCGCGCACGCGCGGTAGAACTCGGGCGTGTACAGGAGCGTCGACGGCCCGCCGGGGTCGGTGAGGTCGAGGATCAGCAGGTCGTAGCGCTCGGCGGACTCGCGGACGAACGCGAAGCCGTCGCCGATGCGCAAGTCGAGGCGCGGGTCGTCGAGCGCGCCGCGGTGGACGCTGCCGAGGTGCTTGCGCGCAACGTCGACGACCGCGAGGTCGATCTCGCACAGCGTGACGGACTTCATCGTCGGGTACTTGAGCAGCTCCTCGGCCGAGCCGCCGTCGCCGCCGCCGACGACCAGCGCGCGCTCCGGCGCCGGGTGCGTGAGTCCGGGCATGTGGACGAGGCTCTCGTGGTAGAAGAACTCGTCGCGCTCCGAGGTCATGAAGTGGCCGTCGAGCCGGAACAGCCGGCCGAAGGCGACGCTGTCGTGCACCTCGACCGCCTGGTAGGGCGAGCGGAAGCGCTCGAGTTCGCGCGCGCTGCGGATGAAGAAGCCCCACTCGTCCGTGAGGTACTCCGTCATCGCGCCGGGGACGAGGTCGCCCCCGGCGCCCTGCCCTTCAATCACGCCGGGCTCCCGGCGGGCGCCAGCGCTTCCGCGGGAACGCCGCCGCGCTGGATGGCCTGGAACGACGAGCGCGCCGGCGCGAAGCGCGACTTGAGCGTCGCGAACACCCGCTCGGCCTTCGCCGTGTTGTCCGTCGTGAAGTTGCAGACGTAGACGTCGATCGTCACCGCGTCCAGCTCGGGCCAGGTGTGGATCGCGAGGTGCGACTCGGCGAGGATCACCGCGCCGGTGACCCCCTGCGGCTCGAACTGGTGGAAGCGCTCGCCGACGATCGTGAGGCCGGCGGCCTCGATCGCGTCGATGCAGGCCCTGCGCAGCGGTTCCGCGCGGAGCATTTCCGGCTTGTCGGCAGGGCAGCCGTACCACTCGCCCAGCAGATGGATTCCGTCCATCGGCGTCTCCCCAAAAGGAAAAGCCCCACCCCGGCCTCGGACCTCCTGCATCGCCGGAAATAGGGCAACCCCACCAAGGAAACGGCCCGCCTCACGCGGAAGGGGCCCCCCAACCAACCGCCGCATCCGCCCGCAACTGCGTCTGGCTCGCGACCAACGTCGCTGGCCTGCGTCGGAAAAGCAGACAATTATTGCACGAAATGAGGCCTTTGACCATAATTTCAAGTTCTTCCGGCCGCCGGCGCAGCGCCGGCTGCCCGATCCCCGGCTTTTTTCCCCACGAGTCGGCCGCTGCGGCATGCGCCGGCGGCGGCGCGCCATTCGCCCGACACGCACCATGAGCACCGTTCGCCCCGTCACCGACACCGACCTCGCGAACGCGCTCCGCGCGTTGGCCATGGACGCCGTAGAGGCCGCGAAGAGCGGCCACCCCGGCATGCCGATGGGCATGGCGGAAATCGCGGTCGCCCTGTGGACGCGGCACCTGTCGCACAGCCCCGCCAATCCGGCGTGGCCCGACCGCGACCGCTTCGTGCTGTCCAACGGGCACGGCTCGATGCTGCAGTACGCGCTCGCGCACCTCGCCGGCTACGGCCTGCCGATGGACGAGCTGCGGCGCTTCCGTCAGCTCGGCTCGAAGACGCCGGGGCACCCGGAGGTCGGCGTCGCGCCCGGCGTCGAGACCACGACCGGGCCGCTCGGCCAGGGGCTCGCCAACGCCGTGGGCATGGCGCTCGCGGAGAAGCTGCTCGCGGCGCAGTTCAACCGCGAGGGCCACGCGATCGTCGACCACCGCACCTGGGCCTTCGCCGGCGACGGCTGCCTGATGGAGGGCATCTCGCACGAGGCCTGCTCGCTCGCCGGCACGTGGGGGCTCTCCAAGCTCGTCGTGTTCTACGACGACAACGGCATCTCGATCGACGGCGAGGTCGCCGGCTGGTTCACCGACGACACGCCGAAGCGGTTCGAGGCCTACGGCTGGAACGTGATCCGCGCCGTCGACGGGCACGACGTCGAGGCCGTGCACCGCGCGATCGAGGCGGCGAAGCGCGAGCGCGACCGCCCGACGCTGATCTGCTGCCGCACCGTGATCGGCAAGGGCTCGCCGTCGAAGGCGGGCAGCGCCGACTGCCACGGCGCTGCGCTCGGCGAGAAGGAGGTCGCCGCGACGCGCGCGGCCATCGGCTGGCCGCACGCGCCGTTCGCGATTCCCGAGGCGATCGCGCGCGCCTGGGACCAGCGCGACGCGGGCATCAAGCGCGAAGCGGCCTGGCAGGCGCGCTTCGCAGCGTACAAGGCGGCGCACCCCGGCCTGGCGGCGGAATTCGTGCGCCGGGGGGCAGGCGACCTGCCGCGCGACTTCGCGCGTGCGGCCGCCGAATTCGTGCGCGCGCAGGACGACAAGGGCGAGACCATCGCCACGCGCAAGGCGTCGCAGCAAGCGATCGAGGCGTTCGGCAAGCTGCTGCCCGAGCTGATCGGCGGCTCGGCCGACCTCACCGGCTCGGTGTTCACGAACTGGTCGGGCAGCAAGGCCGTCTCGGCGCGGGAAGCCGGCAACTACGTGAACTACGGCGTGCGCGAGTTCGCGATGTTCGCGATCGGCAACGGCCTCGCGCTGCACGGCGGCTTCCTGCCGTACGCGGGCACGTTCCTCGTGTTCTCCGACTACGCGCGCAACGCGCTGCGCATGGCCGCGCTCATGAGGCTGCGGCACGTGTTCGTGCTGACCCACGACTCGATCGGGCTCGGCGAGGACGGGCCGACGCACCAGCCGGTGGAGCACGCGTCCAGCCTGCGCCTGATCCCCGGCCTCGACGTCTGGCGTCCCTGCGACACGGTGGAGACGGCGGTCGCGTGGACGCAGGCCGTCGCGCGCCGCGACGGCCCCTCGGCGCTGCTGCTGTCGCGGCAGAACGTCGCGTTCGCGAAGCGCGACGGGGACGCGCTCGCCGCGATCGCGCGCGGCGGCTACGTGCTGGCGGACTTCCCGCTCGCGGGGAAGCGGCGCGCGATCGCGATCGCGACCGGCTCGGAGGTGCCGCTCGCGCTCGCCGCGCGCGAGGCCCTCGCCGCGGAAGGCCTCGCCGTGCGCGTCGTGTCGATGCCCTGCACGCAGCGCTTCGACGCCCAGGACGCCGCATACCGCGCGTCGGTGCTGCCGCTCGGCGTGCCGCGCGTCGCCGTGGAAGCGGGAGTCACCGCCTGCTGGCGCAAGTACGTCGGCGCGGCGGACGATCCGCGCGCTGCCGTCGTCGGCATCGACTGCTTCGGCGAGTCGGCCCCCGCGGGCGCGCTGTTCAAGCACTTCGGGATCACCGCCGAGCGCGTTGCCGAGGCGCTGCGCGGCGTCAGCGCGGCGTGAGCCCGCAGGGCCGCCCCAACGGCGGACGAGCCCCGCAGCGCGTAGCGCCCGGGGCAATCCGATGAACGGCAGCGTCGCCATCCGGCCCGCGACGCCGGACGACGCCGCTGCGATCGCGCGCGTTCGCGTCGACGCGTGGCGGGCGACGTACCGCGGGATGATCCCCGACGCCTATCTCGCCGCGATGTCCGTCGACGAGAGCGCCGCCTTCTGGCGGCGCGTCCTCGAGTCCGGCAGCCCCAAGGTCGCGGTCTTCGTGGCCGAGGATGCCGGCGAAGTGGTCGGCTTTGCCTCCGGCAACCGGCGCGAGCCGCCCAAGCTCGGCTTCGACGCGGAGTTGTCCGCCATCTACGTGCGCGCCGACCGCCTCCGGCGCGGCCTCGGCCGCCGGCTGGTGGCTGCCGTGGCGGACTGGGCGCGCCGCGGCGGCAGCGGCGGCCTGGTCGTTTTCGTGATCGCGGGCAACAAGGGTGCGCGCGGCTTCTACGAGAATCTCGGGGCGGAACTCCTGCTGGAGCAGCCCTTCGAGTGGGACGGGATCCCGCTGGTCGAAGCCGCCTACGGGTGGCGGGACCCGTCGGTGCCGCCCGACGCGCGCGGCGCGTCCCTTCCGCACTGAGTCAACGTCATCGGCCGGCAACGGCAAGCACGCAACGCAATCGGAGATTCGACATGGCGATCAAGGTTGGCATCAACGGGTTCGGCCGCATCGGCCGCATGGTCATGCGCGCGGCGACGCGCGACTTTCCCGACGTCGAGATCGTCGCGATCAACGACCTGCTCGAGCCCGACTACCTCGCCTACATGCTGCAGTACGACTCGGTGCACGGGCGCTTCAAGGGCACGATCGCGGTTGACGGCAGCACGCTGATCGTGAACGGGAAGCGAATCCGCCTGACGGCGGTCAAGGACCCCGCCGAGCTCAAGTGGAAGGACGCGGGCGCGGATCTCGTCATCGAGTCGACCGGGCTGTTCCTCACGAAGGACACCGCCGAGAAGCACCTTGCGGCGGGCGCGAGGAAGGTGATCATGTCGGCGCCGTCGAAGGACGACACGCCGATGTTCGTCTTCGGCGTCAACCACGACAAGTACAGGGGCGAGGCGATCATCTCGTGCGCCTCCTGCACGACGAACTGCCTCGCGCCGGTGGCGAAGGTCCTCAACGACACGTGGGGCATCAGGCGCGGCCTGATGACGACGGTGCACGCGGCGACGGCGACGCAGAAGACGGTCGACGGCCCGTCCAACAAGGACTGGCGCGGCGGCCGCGGCATCCTCGAGAACATCATCCCGTCGTCGACCGGCGCCGCGAAGGCGGTCGGCAAGGTGATCCCCGAGCTCAACAAGAAGCTGACCGGCATGGCGTTCCGCGTGCCGACCTCCGACGTCTCGGTCGTCGACCTCACCGTCGAGCTCGCGAAGCCCGCGACCTACGACGCGATCTGCAAGGCGATGAAGGCCGCCTCCGAGGGCCCGATGAAGGGCGTGCTCGGCTACACCGAGGACAAGGTGGTCGCCACCGACTTCCGCGGCGAGAGCTGCACGTCGGTGTTCGACGCCGACGCCGGCATCGCGCTCGACGACACTTTCGTCAAGGTGGTCGCCTGGTACGACAACGAGTGGGGCTACAGCAGCAAGCTCCTGGAGATGGCGCGCGTGATCGCGCGCTAGGACCCGTGGCGGACGATGCGACCGCCGTCGCGGTGCGGCCGATCGAGCACCGCGACATCCCCGGCTTCCACGCCGCAGTCGCGGCGGTCGTCGCCGAGCGGCTGTGGCTCGCGCGCGTCACGCCGTTCCCGCTCGAGCAGACGGCGCAGTTCGTGACGCGCAACATCGAGCGCGGCCACCCGCAGTTCGTCGCCGACGACGGCGGCAGCGTCGTCGGCTGGTGCGACGTCGTGCCCTCGCCGCGCGAGGTCTCGCCGCACGTGGGCGTGCTCGGCATGGGCGTGCGCGCCGGCTGGCGCGGGCGCGGAATCGGGCGACGGCTGATCGGCGCCGCGCTCGACGCCGCGCAAGCGCGCTTCGAGCAGGTCGATCTCGACGTCTACGCCGGCAACGCCGCCGCGCATCGGCTCTACCGGGCGGCCGGCTTCGTCGAGCAGGGGCGCAAGCGCGGCGGGCGCAAGCTCGACGGCGCCTACGACGACATCATCCTGATGACCCG
>JAOUIA010000085.1 GCA_029884335.1 Betaproteobacteria bacterium | reverse complement strand
TTCTCGATGGCGATCACCGCTTGGCTCGCGAACGTCTGCAGCAGGCGCACCTGCTTCTCGGGAAAGCGCCCGGCCTCCTCGCGCGCGATGCCTATCGCGCCGATCACCACGCCATCGCGCAGCATCGGCACGCCGAGCGCGCTGCGATAGCCGGCGCGCGCCGCCCCCTCCTTGCCGGCATACTCCGCGTCGTCGAGGACGTCGGCGATCACCACAGGCGCGCGATCACGGACCGCCCGCGACATCACGGTCTGGCTGCCCGGCCGGAGCGGATAGACCGCGTTGATCGACTCCATCGCCTCGGGCGAGGTGTGCCGGAACGCCGCGACGTGGATCAATTCGCCGTCGTAGCGAGCCACCATGCCGATGCGCGCGTCGCACAGCGCAAGCGAGCGCTCCGCGATGGCGTCGAACACCGGCTGCACGTCCGTCGGCGAGCGCGAAATGACCTGCAGCACTTCGGTCGTCGCCGTCTGCTGCTCGAGCGCCTCCTTCGTGTCGTTGAACAGCCGCGCGTTCTGGATCGCGATGACCGCCTGGTCGGCGAACGTGCGCAGCAGCGCCGTTGCCTTCTCGCCGAACGCGCCCTTGCGGCTGCGGCCGACCCACAGCGCGCCGATGGCGACGCCTTCCGCCAGCATGGGCGCGAACACAAGGGACTTGACGCCCTGCGCGGCCGCGCCCGCGCGGGCTCCCGCCGGCACGTCGTCTGCCTCCGTGTCCGGATAGTCGATCACGCGCCGCTCGAGGATCGCGGTGCCGGTGCCGCTGTCGCGGGCGATCGGACGCGGGAACATCGCCCGCAGCGAATCGCCGCCGGGCCCCAGGTACGCGCCGACGTCGAGCAGGCCGTCTTCGCGTACGCGCATCAGCCCGACGTTGTGCCCGGAGAAGAGGCTCTGGCAACTCGACAGGATCTTCTCGAACACGGGCTGCTCGTTCGCCATCGAGCTGCTGATGACGCGAAGCACCTCTGCGGTCGCCGTCTGCTGCTCCAGCGCCTCGCGGGTCTCGTTGAACAGGCGCGCGTTCTCGATGGCGACCACGGCCTGGCCGGCGAACGTCTGCAGAAGCGCCTTCTGATCGGCAGTGAACGGGCCAGGCTCGGGGCGGCCGACGGCGATGGCGCCGATCGGGACGCCGTCGCGCAACAGCGGCACGGCCAGCACGCTGCGGAAGCCGACGGCGGCGCCGCCCCGCATCGCGTAGCCCGGCTCGGCCTGGGTGTCCGTGATCACCGCGACGTCCCGCGAGTCGATCGCGCGACCGGTGGCCGTGTCCTGATTCGCAGGCCGCGGGAAGCGCATGCGGATGTTCGCGTCGTACTCCGGGTCGGCGTTCATCGACGCCCGCATGTGCATCAGCTTGCCGTCGTAGTCGACGAGCACCGCGTTGGAGCCGAACAGGCGCGCCCCGGCGCTAACGATGGCGTCGAACACCGGCTGCGCGTCGTTCATCGACGCGCCGATCACCCGCAGCACCTCGGCGGTGGCCGTCTGCCGCTCGAGCGCCTGCTTCGTCTCGTTGAACAGCTTGGCGTTCTGGATCGCGACCACGGCCTGGTCGGCGAAGGTCCGCAGCAACGTGAGTTCCTTGTCGCTGAACGGGCGTGGCGGCAAGCGGGCGATGTCGATGGTGCCGATGCCCTGGCCTTGCCACAGCATGGGGGCCGAGGCGCCCGAGAAGTTCCCGTAGTCGGCGACGAGCCGGGACAGATGCGCGGGCACGTCGGCGGCCGACGCGTCCGGGATGTGCTCGACTTCGCCACGGGACATCACCCGCTCCGTCATTGAGCCGGCCAGCGCCCGCGGGTACTCGGTCTTGACCATTTCGGCGAACCAGCCTCGGTAGGCCGGGTAGTCGATCATGCCGTCGCGCGCCAGGCAGATGCCCATCTCCTGCGTGCCGAAGAGGCGCTCGCAGCTGTCCAGGATGCGTTCGAACACCGGCTGTGCGTCCGCCATCGAGCCGCTGATGACCTGCAGCACTTCGGTGGTAGCCGTCTGCCGCTCCAGCGCCTCCCTGGTCTCGTTGAACAGCCGCACGTTCTCGATCGCGATCATGGCCTGGTCGCGGAACGACTCCGCCAGCGCGACCGCCTTCTCGTTGAACGCGTTCGTACGCTTGCTGCCCAGCACCAGCACGCCAACGCATTCGTCGCCGCGCAGGAGCGGCAGGTACAGCGCCGAGTTCAGGCCAAGCTGTTCGTGCCGCACCAACTCGTGGGCGGGAAGCTCGACCGCCGACCAGTCGCGCACGTGAAGCATGGTCTTGCTCACGATCGCGCGCGACGGGAAGTTGGCCTCCGGATCGACCGGCATCACCGTCGACCCCGGCACCGGCGTCAGGCCGGCCGGCGTTGCCATGGCCTTCGGCGAGTAGTTGTCGCCGCTGCAGATCTGCACGATGGCGATGTCGCAGCCCAGGCGCTTGACCGCGGTGGCGACGATGGCGTCGAACACCGGCTGCACGTCGGTGGGTGACCTGCTGATGACACGCAGGATATCGGCACTGGCGGTCTGGTGCGCCAGCGCCTCCTGAGTCTCGTTGAACAGGCGGACGTTCTCGACGGCGATCACCGCCTGGTCGGCGAACGTCTTCAGCAGGTCGATCTGGCGCTGCGGCGTCGCGCCCGGGTCGGGCCACGCAACCACGAGCGCGCCGAGCGACCGGCCGTCCTTGAGAAGCGGCGCGCCAATCAGCCGCCGCCACTTGCCGGCGCGCGCCGCAACGGGATCGTAGCCGGGATCGGCGAGCGCGTCCTCGATCACCTGCACCTCGCCCGACAGCACGACGCGCCCGCCGACCTGCTGGGAGCTCGGCGGGCCGGGGTAGTAGCGGCGCGTGGCCTCGAGCACTTCGGGCGACCAGTTGTGCGTGGCGGCGAGGTGAATCAGCTCGCCGTCGTACCGGTAGGCGGCCGCGAGCGGACTGCCGAACAGCCGCGTGGCGCACTCGAGGATCGCCGCGAACACCGGCGCGACGTCGGTCCGCGACTCGCTGATGCACTTCAGCACCTCGCTGATCGCCGTCTGGTAGTCGAGCGACTCGCGCAGCTCGCGCGTGCGCGCCTCGACCGCGGCCAGCGCTTCGCGCGTCGCGTCGTACAGCCGCGCGTTCTCCAGCGCCACGCCCATGCCCGACGCCAGCGTGCCCAGAAGCCGCAGATCGCGCTCGCCGTACGCGTGGCGCCGGTAGCTCTGCACGCTCACCACGCCCCAGGGCCGCCCGTCGCGCAGCAGGGGCACGCCGAGGAAGGACTCGTTGAGGTCGACGTCCGCTCCCGGGGAGCTCATGAGCTGCGCACCTGCCGCGATCTGCTCCTCGCGCGTGCCAAGCACCAGGCCGCGCCCGGTCTCGACGATCGCCTCAGCGAGGCCGCGCGGCTCGCCATAGGGCAGCCGGCGCCCCGCGTCGATCACCGACTGCGGCGTCTGCCCGCGATCCACGAAGTAGGGCACGAGGAATTCCGTGCGCAACTCGTCGAGGTAGATGATGAAAGTCGTGTCCGCGGCGAAGATCTCGCGGACCTTCTCGCCGACCAGCGCGGTGATGGCCACGGCGTCGAGCTTCTCGGCGAGCCCCTCCTGCACGCTGTTGATGATCGCGAGCTCGGCGTTGCGCTGCTCGGTCTCCTTGAGCAGCCGCTGCGTCTCGTCGAACAGGCGGGCGTTCTCGAGTGCCACGCCCAGGCTCGCCGCCACGGTGGACAGCAGGCGCACGTCGTTGTCGCTGTAGGCGCCTTCCCGTTCCATGTCTTCGAGCGCGATGAATCCGAGCAGCCGGTCCTGCGCGTGAATCGGCGTGATCACGCCGGATCGGCTCATCTCGGTGCCCTCGATCACGTAGATCTCCCAGGCCCGGTACTCTTCCTGGTTGTTCCACCGCACCGGCTGCCGGGAGGCACAGGCCCGGAACCAACGCCTGCCCTCCAGGCCAACCGCGATGGGCATCGGCGGCAAGTCGTAGTGGCGCCGCCCCTCCCCGAAGCCGTAGAGGTGGCGATTGAGGCCGGCCACCCTGTCGAGCCAGCCGATGCTCAGCGTGTTGGCCCGGAACAGCTCGACCAACTTGTCGCCGACCAGGTCGACGATGCCCTGGAAGTCCAGCGAGCCGGCGATGCCATGCTGGATCGAGTTGATCACCGCGAGCTCGGCGTTGCGCTGCTCGGTCTCCTTGAGCAGACGCTGCGTCTCGTCGAACAGCTGCGCGCCCTCCAGCGCGACGCCCATGCTCGCCGCCAGCGTCTCCAGCAGGCGCACGTCCGCGTCCCGGATCGCGTGCTCGCGCTGGTAGTTCGACAGCGTGATCACGCCGAGGACCTGCGCGCCGACCCGCAACGGCACGGTGAGCTGGCACTTCGGGAACTGCCGCTCGTAGCCGGGCATGATCGGCCGCCCGCCGTAGCGGAGGATCGTGGCCTCCAGCTCGTCGTTGACGAGCAGCGTGCGGCCCGTGCGGAGCACGTGCGCGCCGATGCCCACCGGCGGCTGCTGCGGCGGGTGCACGCGCTTCCCGGCCACGACCTGGAAGGGGAAGTCGAGCATGCCGGTGGCCGGATCGAGGATCCTGATGCCGAGCGAGTCGTGCGGGAACAGGGTGCGGAGCCGCTCGCCGACGAGCTCGAACACGCGCCGGCTCGTCAGCTCGCCGACGAGGCCGCGCTGGATGTTGTTGATGACCTCGAGCTCGCCCGCGCGCTGCTCGAGCTCCGCCGTGCGCTCGGCGACCTTCGCCTCGAGCCCCTCCGACCACTGCGCATTGTCGAGCGCCACCGCCGCCTGGCTCGCGAGCATCGCCAGGAGGTCCCGGTCCGCCTCGTGGAAGCGCCCGAAGATGCCGTCGATGTCCGCGTAGAGGTAGCCGACCAGCGCGTGGCGCGCGACGAGGGGCGCGACGATGCGCGAGCGCTGCTCAAGCACCGCCGCGCCGGCGGGCACGTGGTCGAGGCTCGCCATGCGGCTCAGCTGCACGGCGTCAAGCAGCGATGCGATCCCGTCGGCCAGCCGCTCCGCGTCCTCGCCCTTCGGCACCTGCACGCCCGCGAGCTCGCGTCCCTGCGGCGTCTCCAGGATCAGCAGCACCCGCTCCGCGCCCGACAGCTCGGTCGCCTCGTCGACGAGGAACTCCTCCAGCTCGGCGCGCGCGCGGATTTCGTTGAGCCGCAGCCCGGTGTCGGCGAGCCGCTCGACGGGCTCGACGAGGCTCGCCTTGCCCGCGAGGTGCGGAGGGGCGCGCTTCGCCGGACGGCCGGCGGAACCGGCGAGCCACGCCGCCACGATCTCGCGGTTGCGCGCCACCTTGTTGAGGGCATTGCGGCGCAGTCCTTCGTCGCGCAGGGTCGCGATGCCTGCGACGAGGAAGCGATAGGCGCGGTCGAGCGCGCTTCGCGCTTCGCCCGCCTTGCCGTTGGCCGCGAGCGACTGGCTGTGCCGCCACCAGAGCCACTCCGGATACATGCCTTCCATCTTCACTTGGCGGTGCGCGGCGTGCAGGCTCGCGGCCCGCGTGCTGGCAGCGAGCGCCGCGCGGGCATCGCCGCGGTCCAGCAGCACGCGCGCAAGCATGGTCAGCGCTTGCATGGCGAATGCGTCGCGGCCCGCCTGCTCGGCCTCCGCCGCAGCCTCGCGAAGGCTTCTCTCGGCAGTCACGGCGTCGCCTTCTTCGGCAGCGAGCCAGCCGAGCGCGAACGGCCGCGTGGCCGTGTTGCCCTGGCCGCCGAGGGCGTCGCCAGCGGCGAGGGCTGCTTCCATGTAGGGCCGCGCCGTTTCCACGCGGCCGCTCTCGGCCTCGACGCGCGCGAGCATCCAGTCGCTGCGGGGGATGGCGCCGCTCGCCCCGGCACGCTCGTAGGTCTCGCGCGCGGCAAGGAAGTGACGGCGGGCGCGCCGGTACAGCCCGAGGTCGAAATAGGCGATGCCGAGATTGTGGGTGATCGTAGCCTGCCGGTCGACGTAGCCGGCGCGCGTGAACGCCGCGAGCGCCTCCTTGAGAAGCCGCAAGCGGACGCCGATGTCGCGCTCGTCGAACTGGAGCGTATTCGCCGCGTTGCCGGCCCCGAACGAGTCGCCGCAGCTTCGCGCGAGCGCGAGCGCCAGGCGCGACATCCGTTGCGCCTCGGCGGCCTTCCCGCTGAAGCTCAGTGCAGCTGCCTGCGCCCACAGGGCGCGGTTTTCGCCCACCGGCCGCTTCAGCGTCCGGAACAGGCGCGCCGCCTCGCGCGCGGCATCAAGCGCCCGCCCGTCTCCGCGGACGCGATTGCAGGCCTCGGCAAGCCTGAGCAGGCTGGTCGCCTGGAGCACGCCATCGCGGGCGCCGCGCGCCGCGGCCAGTGCGACTTCGGCGGTCGCGATGGCGGCCCTGTACTCGCCGCCGCGGACTTGCAGGTTCGACGCGCGATTGCCGGCCTGCGCCAGCCGCGCCGCATCGCGGGTGCGCGTGGCCCGGTCGAGCAGCGCGGCCGCGTCGGAGCGCGCCGCAGCCATGTCGCCTCGAGCCAGGTGGCTCTCGCAGCGCAGGTCGAGGAGGTCAATCCGGTCGCCATCGCCTAATGCGACACCGTCGAGGGCGGCGGTCGCCACGCGGATCGCCTCGGCGTGCTGGCCGGCCCAGGCGAGTTCGCGCACTTGCCGGACCGCGGCCGCACCGGCCCTTGGCTGCGCGGCGGCGCGCGGCCCCTTCTCTGCCCTGGTGCGCTTGGCGCCTCCCATCGCTTGCCCGTCGCCTCCCCCGACCACGCGGAACGAGGCGCCTAGTCTAGCGGCGGAAAGTGCCCCGCGGGGCGCCGCGAGCCGCGAGCGGCGCTCAGTCGACCTGCGCCGCGACGCCGCCGCGGACGTAGCCGGCGCCGCCATGCACGATGACCGCGTCGAGCTGCGCGGCAAGGTCGCGGTCGAGCGAGAGCAGCCGCGCGTGGTCGGCGCGCGCGCGCACGACGTCGCCCATCTGCGCGAGCAGCGCCCCGCGGTAGACGTAGGCGACCGCCAGGCCCGGCTTCAGCGCAATCGCACGCTCGTAGTGGGCAAGCGCGCGCTCGTAGTTGCGCGAGCTCTGCATGCGCAGGCAGAACGCGAGGTTGTTGTGCGCTTCCGCGAAGCTCTCGTCGAGTGCGAGCGCCGCCTCGAAGCGCGCCTGCGCCGCGGCGAACTCGCGGTCGAGCAGCAGCTTCACCCCGGCGTTGTACGCGGTCACCGACCGTGCGCGCGAGGAGTCCGCGGGCACCGGCAGGGGGTCGCTCTCGACGGCACGCGCCGCCGTGCAAAAGAGCGCGAGCGCGGCAGCCGCCAACGCGGCTGCCGCTGTCCTGCGCGAAGCCGTCACATTCCCAGTACGCGCTTCGCCTGCGCGATCTCGGGCCGTGCGCTGTCGGCGGTCTTCGTCAGCTCGACGACGCGGGCGGCGTGCTGCGCGGCCTTCGCCTTGTCGCCGGCCTTCTCGGCCGCCAGCGCGGCGCCGGCGGTCGGGCCCAGGCGATTGGGCTCGTTGGCGATGACCGCCTCGTACTCGCGCAGCGCGTCGGCCGGCTTGCCGCTGCGCATCAGCAGGTCGCCGAGGATCTCTCGCGAGGGCTTGATCGGGCCCGGCGTCACGACGTGCTTCTCGCTCGCGTCCTCGCGCACGGCGGCGGCGCGAACGATGCCGATGCCCTCCGCCTGCCTGCCGTCCGCGAACGCGGCAGCCCCTCGCACCGCCTCCGCGTGGATGTCGATCTGCTCGGCCCAGTAGGCGAGCTTCATGCCCGCCGCCGCGTCGCGCAGCTGCTGGAGGCGCTGCACTTCAGCACTTGCCGCAGCAAGATTGCCGCTGTAGGCCGCGCCGAGGCCGCGCGCGAACGCGTTGATCGCCTCGGCCTGCGGGTACTTCTTCCAGGGATAGGCGTCGGCCGCCGGCCAGAGCGTCACGGCGGCCGCTTCCTGCCAGGCGTGCCGCTCCAGCGCATAGCGGGCCGGCATCGCGGCGAAGCCGTAGGCGGACGGGAACGCGTCGCTCGTCTGCGCGATCGATCGCATGTCCGCGAGCACCTTCGCGGCCGCGGCGTCCTGCCCGAGCTGCAGGTGCGCGTAGACGAGGTAGTCGTAGGCGTGCACGCGGTTCGGGATGCTCGTCTTCGCCGACTCGGCGGAGGCACGGTTCGCCTCGATCGACTCCGGCCAGAAGCCGACGCGAGAGAAGATGTGCGACGGCATGTGCAGCGCGTGCGCGGCGTCGGGCGCGATCTTCGAGTAGCGCTTCGCCGCGTCGAGGCCCTGCTTGGCGATCGGCGGATAGTCGTAGCTGTGGATGAGGTAGTGCGCGACGCCGGGATGCTCGGGCTGCTGCATCAGGATCGGCTCGAGGATCCCCGCCGCCTTCAGCTGGTTCGTGTAATTCTTGTCCGCGGGGTCGAAGTTCACCGACAGGATGAGCGCGTGGAGGATCGTCGCCTCCCTGTCTTCGGGGTAGCGGGCTGCGACGCCGGCCATCGCGTCCTCGAACGCCTTCGCCCGCGTCCGGTGGTTGAGCTTGTCGTGGTCGCGGTAGAACGTCGCCAGCGCCTCGACGTAGTCGCGTTCGCGCTGCGACTTGAGCCCGGTCTTGCGCGCGGCCTCGAGCGACGCCTGTCCCTCCTCCAGCACCTTAGGCGTCAGCGGGATCGGCCAGGTGAACGGGTTGTCGAGCGAGCCCAGCGCGCGCAGCCAGTGCGTCATCCCACAGGCGGGATCGGCCGCGAGCGCGCGGTCGAGCGGCGCCTTGTACAGCTCCCACGCGAACGAGTGGTAGTACGCCATCGCGAGGTCGAACTCCTTCTGCGCGGCGGCGTTGCACTCGACCTTGAAGTGGACCTTGCCGAGCCTGGCTGGACCGTCGTGCGCGACGGCTGCCTGGGCCACGCCCAGTCCGAGGAACAGCATGGCGACGCGAATGCCCTTCGTGCTCATGGCCGGGACCCCCTGCGCGGGCAAGGGCGCGCGGGACACGCGCCTGCCGAAAAAGCATAGCCCGCAAGCCCCGCCGGGGCAAGCCTCTCCTCGCCCCGTCGCCATGCGAAGGAAGCTGCCCCGCCCGCCGCCGCCGACCGCGCGACGATCAGGCCCCGGCGCGTCTCGCCGCGGGGAGGTAGGTGTCGGTCAGCGTCGTTCGCGTCGACTGCAGGCGCTCCGCCACCACGCCGAGCAGCCGACGCATGAGCGCGTACCCGAAGGCCGCGTCCGCCTCGCACAGCTTCGCGAGTTCGCTCGCCGGCACGACGAGCGCTGCGGTCGGCTCGAGCGCGCGCACCTGGTAGACGCCCGGCGCGCCCAGCGCCCACGACCAGCCGAACTCGTCACCCGCGCCCAGCGTGTCCACCCGGAACGGGCGGGGCATCCCGCTGATCTCGAGCGCCACGCGGCCCGACGTGATGAGGTAGAGCTGTGTCGACTCCTCGCCCTGCTCGAGGATCACCTCGTCGACATCGAACTGCGCCGCGCGCGCGATGCCCGCAAGTTCCTCCAGATGCTCCGGCGCGAGCCCCGCGAGGAACGGGTGCCTGTACAGCTCCTCCTCTACCGGATGTTCGACCACCGCTTCGATCGTCATCGCCTGGCCTCCTCCAGCAAGGCGCGCGGACGACGCGCCCGCGCGCACCGTCGTGGCGCGACGCGGCGGGCGGCTGCCAGTGGACTGCAACGGTCAAATCAACAGCGGAGGCGTACGCGACATCGATGATTCGCGTAGACCCCCTGGCGAGACCATTCGCGTCGAGCGCTAGGCGCCGGGGCGCAGCAAGCGAGTCCTCTTGCAAGACCCGGCAACAACGCGATCGGCGCGAAGCGCCCGCCAGACACTGCCGCCTTGGCCGTTACAGCCCACTAGCGGTGGGGTCGCTCGCCGGCGCGCCGGACGGCTACAGATTGCGCCGCTGCTCGCACCGCCCATTGACCTGAGGCAACTTGGTGCGGCGCAGCAGGGGCGCGATCGGCGCGCGGCTCAATCGATCACTTCGTCGACCGAGGCGAGAAACGTCCGCGGCACCGCGATGCCGCGACGCCGTGCCGCCTGCAGGTTGAGCACGAGCTCGATGTGCGTCGCCTGCATGACCGGCAAGTCGGCGGGCCTCGCCCCCTTGAGGATCTGCCCGACGTAGCTGCCGGCCTGGCGATACATCCACGCGATGTTCGGCCCGTAGGTCATCAGCCCGCCCGCCACTGCGAACGGCCGCGTGAACGACACCACCGGGAGGGCCTGCCGCTCCGCCAGCGCCACGATCTGCTCGCGGCGGTCGAGCAGGACCGGGTCGGTCGCGGCGATCACCGCCTCGGGACGGCCGCGCGCGAACTCCGTGAACGCGGCGTCGATCTCGGTTGCGTTGCGCGCATTGGCCACGATCGTCTGCCGGCCGAGCTTCTCCGCGCCCGCCTGGATGTCGGCAAGCTCGGCTGCCGCGTTGGCGTTGTCCGGGTTCATCAGCAGCGCGATGCGGGCGACGCCGGGCGCGAGGTTGTGGAGCAACTGCACCCGCTTGGCGCCCAGCAGCCCCGGGGCGAAGTGGATGCCGGTGACGTTCCCCCCCGGGCGGTTGTAGCTCTGCACGAGCCCGAAGCGGACGGGATCGCCCCCGATCGTGAAGACGACCGGCACGTTTGCGCTCGCTTCCTTGGCCGCGCGCGCGGAGACCACGTCGCCGGTTGCGGCGATCACGATCACTCCCTTCGCCACGAGCTCGGCCGCCAGCGTGGGCAGCGCGCGATAGTCGCCGTTCGCCCAGCGCTCCTCGATGCGGACGT
Source organism: Betaproteobacteria bacterium (assembly GCA_029884335.1). Classification (GTDB taxonomy): domain Bacteria; phylum Pseudomonadota; class Gammaproteobacteria; order Burkholderiales; family Casimicrobiaceae; genus VBCG01. Next base: position 2,382 of record JAOUIA010000085.1, on the reverse strand, counting down.
TGCGGCCCTCGACGAAGCCGGCCTGCGCCAGCCCCTCGCGGAACGCGTCGGCGTTGAAGCGGTAGGTCGCCGCCGATGCGCTGTTGAGGAACCCGACCAGCGGCGCGCCGGCGGGCTGCGCGCGCGCACCAAGCGGCCATGCCGCCACGGCACCGCCCAGCGCTGCCACGAAATCCCGCCGCCTTGCGCGCATCCCCGGAGAGCCCCCATCGGTCCGGCCTGTCATGCAGCGTACCATGGCAGGAACGTTGCGGCCCGAAGCCGCGCGGGCGCCCGGCTACACGTCGAGGTTGCGGACCCCGAGCGCATTGCTCTCGATGAACGCGCGGCGCGGCTCGACCTGCTCGCCCATCAGCTTGTCGAAGATCTCGTCCGAGGCGATCGCGTCCTCGATCTGCACCCTGAGAAGACGGCGGACCTGCGGGTCCATCGTCGTCTCCCACAGCTGCCCGGGGTTCATCTCGCCCAGGCCCTTGTAGCGCTGGATCGCCACCGCCTCGCGCGCCTGCGCGAGCAGCCAGTCGAGAGCTTCCCGGAAGCTGCGCACGGCCTGCTGCTTGTCGCCGCGCCGGACCGTCGCGCCCTCGTGCACCAGCCCCTGCACGACTTCCGCCGCCTTGAGGATCTGCTCGCCTTCGCCGCTGGCGAGGAAGTCGGCGTCGAGCGTGGTCACGTGCGGCGTGCCGTGGTGCGTGCGCACGATCACCAGGCGCCGCGACTCGCTCGCCGCGTCGTAGCGCGACTCGATGCGCAGCTCGTCGTCGCCGATCGCCTCGGCCAGCTCTCGCGCGCTGCGCTGCGCCGCCATCTCGCTCGAGAGGTCGACGCGCGCGCCGCCGAGGATCGCGTGCAGCACCGCGGGATCGACCACCCGCGCCGAGCGCTCGATCACCGCCTCGGCCAGCAGCGCCTCGCGCGCCATGGCCGCCATCGCGTCGGCGGCGAGCGGCGGCCGGCCCGCGCCCGGCACGAACTCGCTGCCCTTCAGCGCGACCTTGAGCAGGTACTGCTTGAGCTCGTGGTCGTCCTTGAGGTAGGTCTCCTCCTTGCCGGACTTCGCCTTGAACAGCGGCGGCTGCGCGATGTAGATGTGGCCGTTCTCGACCAGCGCGGGCATCTGGCGGTAGAAGAACGTGAGCAGCAGCGTGCGGATGTGCGAGCCGTCGACGTCCGCGTCGGTCATGATGATCACGCGGTGGTAGCGCAGCTTCTCGAGGTTGAACTCCTCCTTGAAGCCGGCGCCCAGCGCCGTGATCAGCGTGACGATCTCCTGCGAGCCGAGCACCTTGTCGACGCGCGCGCGCTCGACGTTGAGGATCTTGCCGCGCAGCGGCAGGATCGCCTGGAACTTGCGGTCGCGGCCCTGCTTCGCCGAGCCGCCGGCGGAGTCGCCCTCGACGAGGTAGAGCTCGGAGAGCGCCGGGTCGCGCTCCTGGCAGTCGGCGAGCTTGCCCGGCAGGCCCATGCCGTCCAGCACGCCCTTGCGGCGCGTCAGCTCGCGCGCCTTGCGGGCGGCCTCGCGGGCGCGCGCCGCCTCGACGATCTTGCTGCAGACGATCTTCGCGTCGCCCGGGTACTCGAGCAGGAAGTCGGCGAGCTTCTCGGAGACCACGTCCTGCACGATCGGCTGCACCTCGGAGGAGACGAGCTTGTCCTTGGTCTGCGAGCTGAACTTGGGCTCCGGCACCTTCACGGAGAGGACGCAGGTGAGGCCCTCGCGCATGTCGTCGCCGGTCGTCTCCACCTTCGCCTTCTTGGCGACCTCCTCCTTCTCGATGTAGCTGTTCAGCGTCCGCGTCATCGCCTGGCGCAGGCCGGTCAGGTGCGTGCCGCCGTCGCGCTGCGGGATGTTGTTGGTGAAGCACTGCACGTTCTCGGCGTAGCTGTCGTTCCACTGCATCGCCACCTCGACGGTGACGCCCGCGCGCTCGCCGACCGCGTGGAACACGCGCGGGTGCAGCACGTTCTTGCTGCGGTTCATGTACTCGACGAAGCCCTTCACCCCGCCCGAGTGCCGGAAGTTCTCGCTCTTGCCGTCGCGCTGGTCGACGAGCTCGATCTTCGTGCCGTTGTTGAGGAACGACAGCTCGCGGATGCGCTTGGCGAGGATCTCGTAGTGGTACTCGACGCGGCCGAAGGTCTCGAGCGAGGCCATGAAGTGCACTTCGGTGCCGCGCCGGTCGGTGGTCCCGACGACGGCCAGCGGCGCTACCGCCTCCCCGCGGCGGAACTCCATCTGGTACGCCTTGCCGTTGCGGAAGATGCGCAGCTTGAGCCACTCGGAGAGCGCGTTGACCACCGAGACGCCCACGCCGTGCAGGCCGCCGGAGACCTTGTAGCTGTTCTGGTCGAACTTGCCGCCCGCGTGCAGCTCGGTCATCA
>JAOUIA010000084.1 GCA_029884335.1 Betaproteobacteria bacterium | reverse complement strand
AGGCTGCCCGACGATGACACAGTCAGCATGCCCGCGGAGGGGACGTCGACCACGAACGAATCGAGGTCGCCGTCGCGCGACAGCACGCCGGCGAGCGAGCCATTGGCGGGCAGCGGCGTGCCGAGAAAGCGGAGGTCGCTGTGGTCGTCGTTGGGCAGGAAGGCCGAGTACAGGGCATACGGACCGGTCGCGCCGGCGTAGCCGGTCACCTGCAGGTAGAAAGTGCCTGGCGCGCTGACCTGGCCGTAGAAGGCGAAGTTCGTGCCGCGCTCGCCTAACGGGTCGTCGTCGTTCTCCGCCTGCAGCTGGCCCGACGACGAGTAGATGCGCCCAAAGGTGTCGGTGTCACCGGCGCCGCCGTAGCGGTCGGAGTAGAGCATCCAGACGCCGGGCTCGGTGAACGCGAAGCGGAACCAGTCCTGGTCGGTGGGCGAGTTCAGGATGCCGCGCTGCGCCGTGTTGTCGAACGCGCCCGGCTGGCTGGAGAACGTGCCGGAAGATGAGTCGGGCCAGTCGTCGGCGGTCGCCGATGGCGGTTCGAGCCACGCGCTGGCTCTTACATAGACGCGGCTGAAGCGTGAGTAGTACGCCGAGAGGGGGCTGCCACAAGCCTGGGATCGGGGCACGGCGAAGAGCGTGCCGACGAAGTTGCCGGTTGTGGTCAACAGCGGCGAACCGCTGCTGCCTCCCTCGCTTGCGCCGATCTGCCAGACCACTTTATTGCTGGCCACGGTCTGGATGTCGCCCTCGGTCCCGGCGCTCACCAGCTGCTGGCCCTGCACGGTCCCCGACGAGTACTTCTTGAACGTCCCCGCCGGGTGGTGGATGCCGGTCACTGCAGCGCCGATCGCGACCTCGCGCGGATCCCAGCCCAGCATGTACAGGCCGCCGGGAAGCGATCCGGCGATGCGCAACAGCGTGAAGTCATTCGCGCTGTCGGTGAACAACAGGGTCGAGCCCACGGTCGTGGCCACGCGCGGATTGGTCGACCCGCTGCCGCAGGGCTGCTCGTAGGACCACACCATCTGCAGGGACGCGGCAACGGCCGGCGAAGTGACGCCGCAGTGGTGCGCCGTGGCGAAGTAGGGGATGTCGGTGCCCTGCCGGTCGCCGAGCATGGCGCCGCTGCAGTTGAACGTGCCTTCCGGCGTGGTGATGACCAGCTTGGCAACGGCCCGCCCGGCGTCGAAGAGCGGCCCTGGCGGCATGCAGTTGTAGTTCTCGTGGCACGCGAGCAGCTTTGGCGCGACGTCACGCGTCGTACCCGGCAGCGTGCGCATCAGCGGGTTCTCGACGAGGTGCGAAACGTCCGCGACCACCACCTCCGGTGCGGCATCCGGCGCGACGCCGGGCACGAAGACCTCGACGACCTGGGCTTCGCCGGAAGTGACCGGCGTCCACACGATGTCGCCCTGCCCGCCCCGGGCGAGCGCAACGAGATCGTGCGTCAGGCGCGTCGGCGCAAAGCCGCCGGCGGCATCGACGTTGCCGATGACCGTCACCTCGGTGCCCGGCGGCAGGCTGCCGAAGTCGAGGGCAACGCGCAGCGCCGCGGCACCGGCCGAGCTGACGCGGATCGTGGCGATGCTCCCCCCGGCCGCCTGCGACCAGTCGAGCGTGCGCGCCTGCCGCGAGTGAGCCTTGGTCAGCTCGTCGCGGCCGGACCAGCCGATGCGGTGCGCGCCGAGCGACGGCTTCTGCTCGCCGGATAGCGCCTTCGGCCGCGGCGCGACGATCGCGCGGGCCAGCTGCAGCGTCTGCGCCGAGCGGAACTGCGCCGCCAGCGGCTCGGCGCCGTGCGTGGAGGGATGCTCGCGCGGTCCGACCGGCGTAGTCGCGCCGGCGGGCGCCGCAAGGACGAGGACGAGTAGTAGAGCGATGCGCAGCACTGTTGCTCCCGGCGTCACGTTGTCAGGGGTCGGGTGGCGGTCGAAACCCGCCGTTTGCCCGGCTGGAGAGATTACGTCATGCGCAATGCGCGCGCTACACCGAAATTCGGTAGGCAACTCCGGCGCGTGCGCTGCATGCACCGTTCACCCAGCTCCTAAGGCCGATGGCCCGGTACGTCCAGCGCCGCCTGCGACGCGGATGCTGCCAGGATCGCGGTGTTGCTCATGGGCCGCGATGCGACCGCAAGGCGACCGGGCTATGCGAAGCGATAGGCGTCCATCGCGAGCGCGCCGTCCGCGACGCTCGCGTGCACGCGCTCGACGCGCGATCGCGCGCCGGCGGCGCCATAGGCGACGTGTAGCGGCAAGAAGTGCTCGTCGGTCGGATGCGCACGCCTTGCGTCGGGGGCTGCTTCGATCCAGTTCGCCAGCGCGTCGGCGTCGTTGGCCGCGAGCGCGTCGGCGACCCACGCGGAGAACCTGGCGACGTAAGGCAGCTCGCCGGGGCGTCCCCTGTGCATCATCCAGTCGCGCAGGTTGTGCGTGGCGTGGCCCGACCCGACGACGAGCACGCCGCGCTCGGCGAGCGGCGCGATGGCCGCGCCGAGCGCGAGGTGGTGCGCGGCGCCGCGTTCGGTCTGCAGCGACAGCTGCACGACGGGCACGTCGGCCTGCGGAAACATGTGCAGCAGCGGCACCCACGTGCCGTGATCGAGGCCGCGACGCGCGTCGATGCCGGCGTCGAATCCTGCCTCGCGCAGCAGCGCCGCCGCCTCCGCTGCGACGTCCGGCGCGCCCGGCGCGGGATAGCGCAGCGTGTAGAGCACGTCGGGGAAGCCGCCGAAGTCGTGGATCGTCTCCGGCGTGGCGCTGCCGGTGAGCATCGGCGTGGCCGTCTCCCAGTGCGCCGAGGCGACGAGGATCGCGCGCGGCCGCGGCAGCGTGCGACCGAGTTCGACCCACGCGGCGCCGGCGGGACCGGGCTCCACCGCGGTCATCGGCGAGCCGTGCGAGAGGAACAGCGTGGGCAGCCGGGACGTCACCCTGCGCCCCGCGGTGCGCTTGCGCTGCGATCAGGCATCACGGCAACTGCAGCTTGCCGCCACCGCCGAGGCCTCCTCCTCCGAGCCCGCCCAGCCCTCCGCCGCCCAGCGCGCCCGCAGCGCCCGGGGGCGGGACGATCAGCGACGACGACTGCTGCCGGCGCATCTCCTGCAGGTCGTGCAGCGTCTGCTCGACGCCGGCCTTCGCCGCCTCGCCGTACTTCGCGACGGCCTCGGCGAGCGTGCCCGCGTCGATCTCGAAGCTGATCGGCAGCGGGCCCATGTTGGTCATCAGCTGCGCCTCGCCGAGGAAGAGCGTCGGGCGCAGGGCGTCCGCCGAACCGTCGGCCTTCACCGGCACCATCACGCGCAGCGTGCCCATCTTGCGGTCGGTGTAGACCTCCTCGCGGTACAGCTCGGCGGGGTCCATCTTCATTTCGCGGGGGTCGGCCATGGGGGCTCCTGATGCGGCATGCGGAAGTGAAAGTCCGGCATTGTACGTCGGCGCCTCATCGCGCCGGAACGAAGTAGCGGTCGAGCAGGAACGCGTCGTCGAAGTGTCGGCGACCGACGAACGCGGTCGCGTGGCGACCCCACTGCCGCATCGCGCCCGCGTCGCGGATGCCGAGCGGCCAGAACAGCGCCCGCTCGCCGCGCTCGGTGCCCGCGACGATGCCGTCCGGGCCGTAGAGGCTGCGCGTGCCGCCCGCCGGCAGCGCGAGCGAGCGCAGCGCGTCGTCGTCGGCGATCGCGTAGCGGATCGCGCCGGCCGGCGGCGCGTCGAGCAGGCGCACGCCGCGCAGGTAGTGCGTGCCACCGTCGAGCTCGATCGCCACGCGCGCGCCCGCGTCGTGCGCGGGCAGCGAAGCGGGGACGAGCGCCTGCTCGTCGAGCGTGTCCTCGCGCGGACGGGCGACGACGCGCGGCGTCGCGACGAACAACGCATAGCAGCCGCACGCGTGGATCGAGTCGTAGACCAGCGGCGCGCCGTCGCGGTCGAGCGTCACGCGCCACATCACGCCGTCGAGCGCGCCTGCGAGCGGATCGCCGGGATGGGCGCTCGAGCGCGCGGCGAACCACGCCGTGTAGACGAGCTGCACGTGCGTCGCACCCGCGAAGCGCGTGTGCGTCACGCGGCCGAACACCACCGGCACGGGCGCGAAGCCGACGCCGCCCTGCGCGTGGACCGGGCGGCCGATGCGGTCGTCGCCGCCGCGCTCCTCGACGGCGAGAACGGGCGCAAACGTGGCGAGCAGCCGCTCGGCGTCGGCGGCGTCGAGCGCCGGGATGCCGAGCGGGTCCGCGCGTCCGCGCTCGACGATCGCGCGCACCTGCGCCGGTGCAAGCGGTGCCGGTGGAGGCACGTACGCCGTGCGCGGGCGAGCATCGCGCTGCGCTGCAAAAGCCTCGACGACGCCGCGCTCGTAGTTGCGGATCGCGGCGGCGGCGACGACTCGCGCGAGCGGATAGGCGCCGAGCGCCCGCGCGACGTCGTCGTAGTCGTCGGGGACGCGCGCGCCCGCGACGAGTGCGGCGCGGAGCTGCGGATCGGCGGCGTCGCGCTGCGCGAGCGTGGAGGAGCAGCCGTCGAGGAACGCCTGCGGGGCGAGCGCGCCGAAGCCTTCCGCGGCCAGCGCAGCGCGCGCGCGGCGCGTGGGCTCCGGCGGCAGGTTCGCGATCTCGTGCAATCTCGCGCGGCGGTCCTCGGCGGCCAGCTGCGCCAGCCACGCGTCGAACGCGGCGCCGTCAAGCGCAGGCGTCGCGAACGAGGCGAGGAAGCGCGTGGCGCGCAGCGCGGGAAAGCCCGCGATGCGCGCGGCCGCGGCGTCGCGCACGCCGGCGGCATCGACCTCGGCGTCGAGCGCGGCGTAGGCGCGCGCGCAGCGCGAAGCCAGCGAGTCGTCGGCCGGCGGCGCAGCGGGCGGCGTCGCGCAACCCGCCAGCGCGACGAACGCCGCGACGGGAAGCGCCCGGTACAATCGTGCGCAGCAGCCGGTCATCCGGACAAGTCTACCGGCCCTCCCGCGTTCCTCGCATGCCCGATCCGTCCGCCATCGTCGTCAGGGCGGGACCGCGCGCGCTCGCGCGACTGCGCGAAGGTCCGCTCGCGCCCGCCGACATCTCGGCCATGCCGGGCGCGGCCGGCGGGCCGAAGGGACTGGCGCTGATGCCGCTCGACCGGCTCCTCGCGCGCCACTGGCTGCCGCGCTGCCCGCGCATCGAGCTCTTCGGCGCGTCGATCGGGGCGTGGCGCATGGCCGCGCTGGCGCAGGCCGACGCGCCCGCTGCGATCGAGCGTCTCGCGGATGCCTACGTCAACGGGCAGAGCTACCGTCATCGCCCGTCGGCCGCCGAGGTCTCCGCAGTGATCCGCGGCGTCGCGCAGTGCGTGTTCGGAGGCCGCGATCCCGAGCTGCGCCCGGGCGTGTCGCTCGACGTGCTCACTTCGCGGGCGCGCGGCCCGCTCGCCGGCAAGCGCGGGAGGACAGCGTTCGCGCGCGCGGCGCTGGCGAACGCGGCGGGCCGCCGCTTTCTGGCCGGCCACCTCGAGCGCGTGGCGTTCCACGCGGGCGAAGCGTCGCGGCTCGACGCGCCGTTCGACCCGTTCGGGTTGACGCGCGTGGCGCTCTCGGCGGCGAACCGCGACGACGCGCTCACCGCGTCGGGCTCGATCCCGCTGGTCTGCGACCCGGTCGTCGACGTCGCCGGCGCGCCGCCCGGCGACTACTGGGACGGCGGGCTCATCGACTACCACCTGCTGCTGCCGCACTCGCGCCTCGGCGGCATCGTGCTCTACCCCCACTTCGTGCCGCGCGTCACGCCGGGGTGGCTCGACAAGTTCCTGCCGTGGCGCAAGCACCCGGTCGCGCACCCGTGGCTCGACAACGTGCTGCTGATCGCGCCGTCGCCCGCCTTCGTCGCTGCGCTGCCGCGCGCGCGGCTGCCCGAGCGGCAGGACTTCTACCACTACGGCGCCGACCACGCTGCGCGGATCGCGGCGTGGACGCGCGCGATGCGCGAGTGCGAGCGCTTCGCCGACGAGGCGATGGCGTGGCTCGGGCGGCCGCGGCTCGACGGAGTCCGGTCGATCTAGCAGGCGTTGCGCACGGCGGTGTTGCCGCGCGGCATGCGGCGTGCGTCGGCTTCCCGGCGTCGTTCCCGCGAAGGCGGGAACCCAGTGTCTCTCGCGTTCCATGTGAAGCAACGACGCGGGGTTCCCGCCTTCGCGGGAACGACGAGAATGTGGGGTACCTGCGCCTGCGCGGCTGCGCGCCGGGACGCAGCATCCTTCAACGATCCGCCGCGACCGCGGCGTCGATGCGCTCGACGATCACCGCGAAGAACGGGTTGCTGCGGATGCGCGCGAAGAAGCCCGTGGGCAGCACCAGCGCCCCCGCCTCGCCGCGCGGAGCGCCGCGCCCCAGCGGCATCGCGAGGCCGTCCGGCGCAGGTCGGGGCGCGAGCCCGTACATCGGGTCGTCGACGGGCATCGGTATCGCCAGGTGCCCCAGCGAGTACACGCCGTCGGGCCAGGCGAGGCCGGTCGCCCGCGGCGCCGTCGCGCGCTGGCCCGGCTCGCGGATCCACTGCACGACGTTCGCGCTTCGGGGCGTCTCGTTGCCGACGACGGTGAGGCGGAACGGCAGCGCGGGCGCGTCCACCGCTTCTTCGAACGCGCGTCGCGGGGCGTCGCCGATCAGGCCGTGGAGATAGTCGCTCCGGTTGACGTCGAACACGACGAGCTCGTGGTCGCGCCCGGACAGCCGCCCGAACAGCCGGGTGCCGAGGTCCGCGGCGACCACCGTCGAGTCCACGAGCGACTGGAACGCCGTCACCGTCGGCATGCGCGCGAGCCTGCCGTCGGCGTGCGCGCGCGCGAGCGCCTTGTCCAGCGCTCGCGTGAGGCCCCAGATCTGGTTGCCGGCGTTCACCGGAAACGAGTTGTACTTGTACGGATCGAACTCCGGCATCACGTCGAGCCAGCGCGCCCGATCGAGCCCGGGGACGAACGCGAGCAGCGAGGCGAAGTTGGTCATCGCCGCGAAGTCGGACACGCCGATCGCCGGCGAGAACAGCAGCAGGCGCGTGGGCATCGCGAGCGCCGCGTCGTCGAGCGCCCGCAGCGTGTGGAGCAGGGCGAGCGGCGCGCCGGTCGAGTAGCCGGCGACGTACAGCGGCTTGCCGGGCGCGCGCGACGCTGCGTGCGCGAGTGCCAGCTTCGTCGCCGCCATCCAGTCCTCCCAGTCGACGCGGGTGAGCGCGGATGGCGCGGTCCCATGACCGGGGAGGCGCAGCCAGACGACGTGGAAGCCGCGCTCGTGAAGCGCCCGCCCCACCGCGTCGAGCGAGTACGGCGCGTCGGACAGGCCGTGCAGCATCACCGCCGCGCCGATCGGCTGCGCGTGGCCGAGCTCGCGCGAGCGGTTGCCGTGCGTCGTCATCGCGATGCGGGCGGGCAGCGTCCCGCGCGCGTAGCGGTCGAGCGGGTTCCCGCCGCCCGTGCGCGCGTAGACCTCGCGCTCGAGCTCGGCGAACAGCTCCGTTTCCAGCGCGAGGTAGCGGGCAAACGAGTCGGGTGCGCCCGGACCTGCGCGGAACTCGCGCTGCAGGGCAACCGTGTGCCAGGGGGAGAGCGGCGGATGGCGCCACCACGCCTGCGCGGCGAAGCCCGCGGCGACCGCGAGCGCCAGCCCGGCGGCGTAGAGGGCCGCTCGCCACACGAACCTGCCGGTTGTCGCGATCCACTTCATTGCCGCTTCCCCGTCCTGACGCCGGATGGTACCCGCCCCGCCCGTGCGCCCGAGCGTTGTCACGCTTGCTGCGCGGTCAGCGTAATCGGCACCCCCCTTAAGCGGCGTCAAACCGGTGCCGCTCGCGCGGCGGGAGAATGCGCGTACGCACCCTCCGGAGACGGCCATGACGTATCGCTCGATCCTCGTCCACGTCGACGACGGCCCCCACAGCGAGCAGCGGATGAAAGTGGCCGCCGACCTCGGGCGCCAGTTCCCGGCGCAGCTCGTGGGCGCGTATCTCGTGCCGCGGGGCGAGTACAGCCCGTTCGCCACCGCGCTGATCCCGCCCGACCTCATGGAGCAGCGCCTCCAGCGCGCGAACGACGCGCAGCACGCGGCAGAGAAGCGCTTTCGCGAGGTCGCCGGCGCCTCCGGCCGCGCGCTCGAGTGGCGCGCGCCCGTCGGCGACCCGATCGAGGCCGGCGTGATCCACTCGCGCTACGCGGACCTGATCGTGCTCGGCCAGCCGGTGCGCGAGCAGGCCGACTACACGTTCACCACGGAGCTCGCGCACGCGATGCTGATGGAGTCGGGCCGTCCGGTGCTGTTCGTGCCCTATACGCGCATCGAGCAGCCGATCGGCCGGCGCATCCTGATCGCGTGGAAGGACGCGCGGGAGTCGGCGCGCGCGGTTGCCGACGCGCTGCCGTTCCTCAAGGACGCGAGGAAGGTGCGCGCGGTGGCGATCACGCCGGACGTCGAGGAGAGCCTGCGCGACGTGCTCGTCGACAAGCAGGTCGAGGGCTTCCTCGCGCGCCACGAGATCGACGCCCAGGTGAAGCGCATCGTCGCCTCCGACGTCGAGGCCGGCGAGCTGCTGCTCTCCCACGCCGCGGACATCGGCGCCGACCTCATCGTCATGGGCGGCTACAGCCGGCCGCGCATCTCGCAACTCGTCTGGGGCGGGGTGTCGCGGCTGATCCTTGGCTCGATGACCGTGCCGGTGCTGATGTCGCACTGATCTTTGGGCACGCGGCCGCGACAACCGGAACCGGCCCTTCGGCGTTTAGGTCTGTGGGATGCGTGGCCGGCGGTTGCGGCCGCGCGCCGCATCCGTTGGGAGGGTCCATGGGCAAGTCGATGGCGGTGCTGGTTCTGGCGCTCGCTGCCGCGGTTGCGGCGGGCGGGGCGGACGCGCAGGGTCGCGGAGGCGGCGGGGGCGGCGGCGGCCGGGGCGGCGGCGCGCCAGGCGCGGGACGGCCGCCCGGCGGCGGTGGCGGAGGCGGAAGTCCGCCTTCCGGCTGGCAGGGCGGCGGGCGGCATTGGTCCGGCGGCGGCGACCGGCACGGCCATTATTACGGCGGTGGCGGCTGGTACGGGTACCGGCCCGGGTATGCCTATCGTCCCTACTACTATGGCGGCTGGTACGGTCCGTCAGTGGGCGTTTACTACGGCGCCCCGTACTACTGGGGCGCGTGGGGGTGGCCCGGCTATTACGGCTACTACGGCTATCCGTACTCGACCGGCTACCCCGTCTATTCCTACGGCTACGCGCCCCAGGAGTACGTCGAGCAGCCCGCGGCGCCGCTGCCGGCCCAGCCTCCGGCGGCAGCGCAGCCGTCCTCGTCCTGGTACTGGTGCGAGGACCCGCCGGGCTACTACCCCCACGTCGCGCGCTGCAACCGGCCTTGGACGGCGGTTGCTCCGACGCAGCGATAGGAGACCGCGATGACTCCCGGAAGCGTGCGCATGACGGCGCTGGCGACGGCTGTCGTTGCGCTGGCCGGCTGCGCCACCGTGCCGGCCGGGCCTGCGGCTCCGGCGATCCCCGGAACGCGGGCGACCGGCGAGCAGTTCGCCCGCGACGACGCGGCGTGCCGCGCGCAGGCGCAGGCCGCGTTCGCCCCCAACGCGGCTCAGCCCGCGAACGACGCCGCGGCGGCCAACGTGGTGGGCGGGGCGGTCATAGGCGCCGCCATCGGCGCACTGATCGGCGCGGCGTTCGGCGATGCCGGTGCCGGTGCCGCGATCGGCGCGGGGACCGGGGCGCTCGGCGGCGGCACCGTCGCAGCCGACATCAGCGGGCGGTCGAACGTCGAGATGCAGGCTGTCTACGATCGCGTGTACTTCCAGTGCATGTACGCGCGCGGCCACCGCGTGCCGTCGGGAGCGGTTGCGCAGCGGCAGCGCTATTACGAGGTGCCGCAGAGCGCCGCTCCGGCCGTCGGCTACCCGCCCGCAGGCACGCCGCCGCCGGCGCGCGGCTACGGGCCGCCGTCGACGCAGCCCCCGGCAGGCGGGTTCCCGCCGGCGAATGCGCCGCCGCCGGGGAAGTAGGGTCAGACTCGATTCCTCCGGGATGAGTGGCAAGGCCCTGCCATCACGAGGCGATGCGGGAGAATAGGGTCAGACTCGAATTTCCCGAGATGACGAGACGGTTTGCGGACCCGCGTCCGGAAATTCGAGTCTGACCCCATTCTCAGGCGGTGACGACCTCGCGGTGCTCGCGCGTCGAGCGGAAGCCGACCTTCGGCCAGCGCTCCATCGTCACCTGCAGGTTGTACTTGTTCGTGGCGAGGAACACGGGGTTGCCGTCGACGTCGGCGGCGATCGACGCCGCCTGCTCGCGCTCGAACTGGCGGCGTACCGACTCGTCGGCGAACGTGAGCCAGCGCGCGGTGGCGATGTTGGCGTTCTCGTAGATCGCGTCCACGCCGTACTCTGTGGCGAGCCGGTGCGCGACGATCTCGAACTGCAGCGGCCCCACCGCGCCCAGCATCAGCGTGTTGCCCGAGGCCGCCTCGAACACCTGGATCGCGCCTTCCTCGCCCAGCTCCTTCAGCCCCTTCGACAGCTGCTTGGACTTGAGCGGATCGCGCGGCCGAGCCACGCGGAAGAGCTCCGGCGCGAAGTACGGGATGCCCTTGAACGAGAGCGCCTCGCCCTCGGTCAGCGTGTCGCCGATCTGCAGCTGGCCGTGGTTGTGGATGCCGACAATGTCGCCGGCGACTGCGTCCTCCGAGTGCACGCGCTCGTTGGCCATGAACGTGAGCGCGTTGCCGATCTTCATCTCGCGCTTCTCGCGCAGGTGCCGCACCTTGATGCCGGGCGAGTAGCGGCCGGAGCAGACGCGGAAGAACGCGATGCGGTCGCGGTGCCGCGGGTCCATGTTCGCCTGGATCTTGAACACGAAGCCGGTGAACGGGGCTTCCGCCGGCTCGACCACGCGCGTGCCGCCGTCGCGCGGCTGCGGCGGCGGCGCCCAGCGGATCAGCGCGTCGAGGATCTCCTGCACGCCGAAGTTGTTGATCGCCGAGCCGAAGAACACCGGCGTCTGGCGGCCGGCGAGGAAGCTCCCGACGTCGAAGGGCAGGCTCGCGCCGCGGATGAGCTCGACGTCGTGGCGCACCGTCCACATCTCGTCGGGGAACAGGCGGTCGAGCCGCGGATTGTCGAGCCCCGCGATCACCTCGGTGTCGTCGGCGAGCCGCTCGCCGCCCGGCGTGAAGCGCAGCAGCCGGTTCTCCAGCAGGTGGTAGACGCCGCGGAACGCCTTGCCCATGCCGACCGGCCAGGTGACCGGCGCGCAGTCGATCGAGAGCACCGACTCGATCTCCTCGATCAGCTCGATCGGCGAGCGGACCTCGCGGTCCATCTTGTTGACGAACGTGATGATCGGCGTGTCGCGCAGCCGGCACACCTCGAGCAGCTTGATCGTCTGCGCCTCGACGCCCTTGGCGGCGTCGATCACCATCACCGCGCAGTCGACCGCGGTGAGCACGCGGTACGTGTCCTCGGAGAAGTCCTGGTGGCCCGGCGTGTCGAGCAGGTTGATCGTGTGGCCGGCGTAGGGGAACTGCATCACCGAGCTCGTCACCGAGATGCCGCGCTGCTTCTCCACCTCCATCCAGTCGGAAGTCGCGTGGCGCGCGCTCTTGCGCGCCTTCACCGTGCCGGCGAGCTGGATCGCGCCGCCGAACAGCAGCAGCTTCTCGGTGAGCGTCGTCTTGCCGGCGTCCGGGTGCGAGATGATGCCGAACGTGCGGCGCGTGGCGACGTCGCGGACGAGGTCTTGGGGAGAGGACGGCATGGCGCGCCAACAAAAAAAGCCGCCGGCCGGTATCGGCGGGCGGCGACGCGTGGAATTATACCTCGCTACCGTCCTGCGGCGATCGCCGGGTCCGTGATCGCCGAGCGGATCTCGACGAGCTTCGCCTTCACGCGGGCGGCATTGGAAGCGCCGATGCGCAGCATCAGCTTCTGGCCCGCGGGCAGCGCCTCGACGCCGCGGTCTTCGTACTGCAGGAACACCTTCGGCTGCGCCAGCGCCAACGGCTCGGGCAGCGAGGGGGTGGCGATGAGCACGTCGATCGCCTCGACGGCGCGATCGTTGAAGCGCCCCTCCGGAAAGCCGAGGTCGCGATAAGCCTGCTGGAACACCGGGTAGTAGCGCCGGTAGAACGCGACGAAGCGGTCGCGGTCCAGCGACTCCAGGATGCGCACGTAGGCGGCGTAGCGCAGGCTGTTGTTCGCGGCGAGCGTGATGCGTCCGTCGCTCGCCTCCGTTGCGAGCGTTCCGCTCGCCGGCTTGACCGGCCACTGTGCGGGGGGCGCGGTGGCGCGGGGCAGATTGTCGATGGTGGCGACGATGCGCCGGATCACGCTGTCGCGCGCGACGTAGGAATCGAACGTGGCATCGCCGAACACGGCCGCCAGCGCCGCGAGGATCGCCGCGTCGCTGGCGTCGAGCGGTACGGCGGCGGCCGGCTCCGGCGCGACGGGATAGCGCGCAGTGGCTCCAGCCGGCGCCCCCGGTTCCGCCTGCGGCGCGCTCGCCTGCGGCAACACGGGGGCGACGGGGGCCTCGGGCTGCCGGAGGATCGACACGACGGCGGCCAGCGCCAGCACCACGAACAGGCCGAGCAGGGCCGCCCGCCACCACATCCTGCTGCGCTGCCGGCGCGACGTGCGTGAGGCCCCGGCCGCGGGCTCGGCGTGCAGCCCCGGTTCGCCGGCGGACGCGGGCTGCGAGCGCAGGTAAGGCTCGGTGCGCGATTCGCCCATTGCCGCGAGTTCCCCGCGAGCGTCAGCTCTGCTTCTGGCGCGCCTCGTACTGCGAGGGCGTGGAGCGCGCGCGGGCGAGGAACTCGCGCAGGTGCTGGATGTCCTGCCGGCCCAGCGTGTTGCCGTGGTGCGGCCGGTGCAGGATGCCCTCGTGGCCGTTGAGCTTGACGCGGACGCGCGCGCCGGACAGCGACTCGACTTCGGCGCCGAGGTGGTGGATCAACGACTCGATCTCGCGCCAGTGGATGTTCGCGCTGATCGGGTCGTGGAAGATGGCGCGCAGCAGGTTCTCGTGCTTGTGGCTCATTGGACTGCCCTCCGCGCTTCGCGTTGCGGGGTCCGTTCGCCCCTGCGGGCTCGCGCGGCTCCCCGACGCGTCGGGCGCTTGCCGGTGAGCATACGCCAGTCGCGCGCGTCGCCGGTAGCGGACGCGATCCGGACGTGACGCC
>JAOUIA010000083.1 GCA_029884335.1 Betaproteobacteria bacterium | reverse complement strand
CACGGCGACGCCGTTCTCCAACAACGCCGAGATCTGCTCGTTCCCGAGCCTGTGCGGCAACCACCCGTGGCCCGAGGGCGCGGACCCGGAGCCGGTGCGCCAGGCGATCGCGGCCGCGGCCGTTCCTTGCTACCCGGAACTGCCGACCGGCGTCGGTTTCTGCATGTACGTCCGCCGCGCGCTTCTCGACGCGATCGGGCCGTTCGACCCGGCGTTCGGCGCCGGCTACGGGGAGGAGAACGACTTCTGCATGCGCGCGCGCGCCGCCGGCTGGCGCAACGTGCTGTGCGACGACGCCTTCGTCGTTCACAAGGGCGGCCGCTCGTTCGCCGGCGCGAAGGAGTCGCTCGGCGTGCGCAACACCGCACTGCTGCTCGAGCGGCACCCGGGGTACGTCGACCTCGTGCGCGAGTTCATCGCGCGCGACCCGATCCTGCCGCTGCGCGAGGCCGCGCTCACCGCGCTCGACCGCCTGCACGGCCCGGGGCCGGCCGTGCTGCACGTGCTGCACGGCGGCGGCGGCACCGAGTCCTACGTGCGCTCGCTGATCCGCGCGAGCGCGCGGCGCACGCGCCACGTCGTGGCATTCGTGCGCGGCGACACGTGGCGCGTCGAGGAACACCGCAGCGACGGCAGCGCGCTCACCTGCCAGTTCGGGCGCCGCGCCGACGAGCCGCACGCGCAGTTCCTGCGCTCGCTCGCGGCCGTCTACGGCGTGGGCGTCGTGCACGCGCACAACCTCTCCGGCGACCCCGACGGGCTCGTGGACGCGCTGCTCGGCGCGGGAATTCCCTACGGCGTCACGATCCACGACCTCCAGATGGCCTGCCCGGCGATCACGCTGCAGCGGGCGGACGGGAGCTACTGCGGCGGCGAGACCGATGCCGTGGCGTGCAACGGGTGCCTGCGCGAGCACGGCGAGCTCGCGCGCCACGAGATCGCGGGCTGGCGCGAGCGCCACCGCGAGCTGCTCGCGCAGGCCGCGTTCGTCATCGCGCCGTCGCAGTGGGCGGCGGCGATGCTGCGGCGCTACTTTCCCGAGGTCCGCGTCGAGGTCGTGCCGCACGGCCTGCCGACGCGCGAAGGCGAGCCGCGCGCGGCGCGCCAGGTCGTGCTGATGCCCGACGACGGCCGCGCCACGGTCGCGGTGCTCGGCGCGATCGGCCCGGACAAGGGCGCGCGGCGCATCGAGCGACTTGCGCAGCTCGCGCGCGAGCAGCGCGCGCCCGTGCGCTTCGTGGTGGTCGGCTATCTCGACCGCAGGACGAGCGCCTGGCAGGACGACGACGCGACGCTGACCGTGGGCGGGCCCTACGACCCGCGCAACCTTCCGGAGCTGCTCGACCATTACGGTGCGACGCTCGTGCTGTTCCCGTCGCTCGGGCCGGAGACTTTCGCCTACACGCTCTCGGAGGCCTGGCAGGCCGGGCGCGCTGTGCTGGTGCCGCCGATCGGCGCGCTGGCCGAGCGCGTCGATGGCCACGGCGCCGGCTGGATTCTCGACGAGGACGAGTGGCGCGACGAGCGGCGGCTGCTCGACCGCGTCGTCGGGCTCTGCAGCCCCGAGCGGCGTCCCGAACTCGAGGCCGCCGGCGCGCGCGCCTCCGCGATGCCGCTTCCCTCGCTCGCCGCCATGGCCGAGCGCACGCACGCGGCATACCGGGCAGCTTCGGCAAAGGCTGCTCCGTCAGGCCTGCCGCCGGTCGATCGCCTGCGCGTGGCCGAAGCGTTCGGCTATCGCCGGCCTCCGCCCTCGCCGCTGCCCGTCGTACAGGCAACGGAGCCGGCCGCGCAGGTGCCACCGTTGGCGCAGGCCGCGCTGAGCCTCCGTGCGACCCTGGCTGGCCGCGTGCTGGCCCGCCTGCTCCCGCGCTCCGCTCGCGCCGCGCTGTGGGCGCGACTGCGGTCCTGACGACCTGCGCATGTTGACGAGCGGCATGCACTTCCCCTTCGTCATTCCCGCGCAAGCGGGAATCCAGCGTCGTCTCGTTGCAACGACACCGGCTCCCCGCCCCCTGACTCAGGCATTCGGGGGCTGGTTGCGCGCGGACGCCGCCGCGCTTGGTCAGCACGGCGGCATGCGAACGGGAACGGGGTAGAGCAGTGGCCGACGGCGACTACGCGGACTGGCTGCAGCGCGGCCGCGCGCACCAGTGGCAGGGGCGCCCGGTGGACGCGATGCTGTGCTTCCGCCGCGCCGCCGCGCTGGCCCCCGATGCCGCGGATCCGCGCTTCCTGCTCGGCGAAGTGCAGTGGACGCTCGGCGCGGTGACCGGGGCGGTGGAGGCGTGGCGCGACGCGGTGCGCATCGACCCGGCCCACCTCGCCTCGCAGCTCGCGCTCGCCGAGGCGTCGATGGCGCTCGGGGAGCTGGGCGTTGCGGCCGGGGCCGCGCGCGCGGCGCGCGAGCTCGCGCCCGACGATCCCGGTGCAATCATCCTGGACTCCGTATCCGGATACGCCGTCGATCGCGATCCGGGCGTGCTCGCCGATCTCGTGGCGGTGCTGCGCGCGGGGCCCGGGCGCCTCGCCTCGCCCGCGGTCGCGGGGACGCTCGCGCATGCGCTGCGAGGCGCGACGGATGGCGTCGCGGTGCGCACGCTGGCGGAGGCGATGGCGCCGCACGCGGGGACGCTGGCCATCGCGCTGCTCGAGCCGCTCGCCCGCGCCGCGTTCGCTGCCGACGCGTCCGAGCCGCTGCGCGCGGCGCGCCCCGCCGTGATCGCGGCCGCGCTCGAGCGCCCGATCGGCGCCACCGAGATCGACGTGCTGCGAGAGGTCGCGCTCGCGCTCGCCGAAGGCGGCGAAGCCGAAGCCGGCGCCCGCGTCGCGGCGCGATACGCCGAGGCCTGCCTCGCGCTGGTGCCGCCGGCGGCGCCCTTGCGCTGGCCGCGCCGCGCGGCGGGAGACGCGCTGCGCGTGGTCGTGCTGCTGCCGCGCAGGCGCGCCGAGGATGCCCTTGCGCTGCTCGCACGCTGCGCCGATGCCGTGCGGTGGACTCTGCTCGCCGATCCGCGCGCGCCGACTCCCTCCGGCGTGCCTGCCGGCGCCGTCGTGCGCACGCTGCACCGCGCCGACGCGGAAGTCGCCGCGGCGCTGGCGGCCGACGACCCCGACCTGCTGCTCGACTTCGCGGGGCTCGACGCGGCGACGGGTCCGCTGCTCGCGCTGCGGCCGGCGCAGCAGGCGGTGGGCGTCTCGCTGGCCGCGCCGCCGCACGCGCCGCCGCTGGTCGACGAAGTCGTGGCCGCCGATGCCGCGGCGCTGCGCGCGCTGGTCGCCGAACACGCCGGCCGCAAGGACGCGCGCGGCGCTTCGCCGCTGCGCGCCGACGAACTCGCCGCGGCGCAGGACCGCGCGATCGCCCTGCACCGCGGCGGCGACCTCGCGGCGGCGCGCGAAGGCTACGAGCGCCTGCTCGAGGCGCAGCCGGGCCACGCGCCCACGCTGCATCTGCTGGCGGCGCTGCTGCGCGAGCAGAAGGACGACGACGGCGCGGCGCGCACGTGGCGACGCGCGCTCGACTCGGCGCCCGGGTTCGTCGATGCGCGCGCGGCGCTGGCGCGGCTGGCCCGCGACCGCGGCCGCCACGACGAGGCGGCGGCGCTGGTCGACGAGGGGCTCGAGCGCGCCCCGCGCTCGACGGTGCTGTGGCGCGTGCGCGGCGACGTCGAGCTCGCGCGCGGCGACGTGGCGGCGGCGCAGGCGGCGTATGGCAGCGCGCTGGCGCTGGCGCCGACCGACGCCGAAGCGCACTACAACGTCGGCGTCGCGCACCAGCGCGCGGGGGAGCTCAACGAGGCTGCCCGCGCCTGGCAGCGCGCGCTGGCGTTCGACCCGGGCTTCGCCGACGCGCACTTCAACCTCGGTGTGCTGTTCCAGCAGTCGGGACGCGACGAGGCTGCGGTCTCCGCCTACCGCGCGGTGCTCGCGCGCGATCGCCGCCACGTGGCGGCGTACCGCAACCTCGGGGAGGCGCTGCTCGCGACGGGCCGCGTCGACGAGTTCCTCGCCGGCTTCGGGCGCTTCGAGGCGAACTGCCCCGACGCGCTGCCGCTCGCCGTGCAGGCGCTGGAGGCGTGCCACTACGCGGCCGACTTCGCGCGCGTCGAGCACTACCTCGAGGGCCTGCGCAAGGAGCGCTTCCGCGCGCGCGACGCGGCCGAGCTCGTCGAGTCGCTCGAACAGCTCGCCTACCTGCTGCTGTTCTTCGACGTCGAGCCGGAGATGGCGCACCGCTTCGCGCAGACCTACGACAGGACGGCGCCGCTGATCTACGGCGAGCCGCTGCCGCGGACAGCGTCGCGCCGCCCGGGGAAGCTGCGCATCGGCTACCTGTCGGCCGACCTGCGCAACCACGTGATGGGCAAGATGATGTGGCAGCCGATCGGCCGGCACGACCGCTCGCGATTCGCGCTGCACTTCTACTCGCTGTCGCGGACGCGCGATGCGTGGACCGCGAAGTTCGCCGGCGTGGCCGAGCGCTTCGAGGTGATCGCCGGTCTGCCGGAACGGGAGGCCGCCCTGCGCATCGCCGCCGACGACCTCGACCTCCTCGTCGACCTCTCCGGCCACACGAAGGGCGGCAAGCCGGGCATCCTCGCGCTCAAGCCCGCGCGCGTGCAGATCGAGCACGTCGCGAGCGCGGGCAGCGTCGGCCTGTCGACCGTCGACTTCAAGCTCACCGACGCCTTTGCCGACGTGCCGGAGAACCAGGCGTGGACCATCGAGCGCCTGCTGCCGATGGAGGGCTGCGTGTACCCGCACCGGCGCATCGAGGCTGCGAAGGACCACCCGTTCCACCGCGCGGCGCTCGACATCCCGCGCGACGCGGTGGTGATCGGCGCGTTCGTCGCGCCGCTCAAGCTGTCGCGTCGCTGCCTGACGCTGTGGCGCGACGTGCTCGCCCGCATCCCGCGCGCGCGGCTCGCGTTCTCGCCGGCGAACCCGGCGTTCCGGCCGGTGTACGAGCGGCTCGCGGCGGCCGCCGGCATCGCGCGCGAGCGGCTCGTGTTCCTGCCGCAGGGCCGCGACGACGCCGAGAGCCAGGCGCGCTACGCGCTGGTCGACTTCGTGCTCGACCCCACGCCGTTCGGCAACGTCAACGGCGCGCTCGAGCCGCTGGAGGCGGGCGTGCCCGTGGTCACGCTGCTCGGCAAGCGGCACGGCGAGCGCACGGCCTACTCCATCCTCGCCAACCTCGGCGTCACGCAGACCGTCGCCCACAGCGGGCGCGACTACATCGAGATCGCGGCGCGGCTCGCCGACGATCCCGCGTTCATGCGCGAGGTGCGCGAGGCGATCCGCGCGGGGCTCGCGGTGTCGCCGCTGGTCGACGCCACCGCGCACGCCCGCCACCTCGAGGCCGCCTATCTCGCGGCGCTGCGCGAGCGCGCGCCGGAGGCGCTGGCGGCCGCCGGCGATGGCTGACCCGCGGCTCGCGCAGGCGCAGGCGCGGCTCGCGGCCGGCGACGCGCCGGGGGCGCGAGCGTTGGCCGACGCCGTGGCGACGGCCGCGGCGGTGGCCGTGGCGGATCGCATTGCCGCGCTGGCGCTGCGCTCGCGCGCGCACGAGGCGATGGGCAGCCTGGCCGCGGCGATCGCGGACGTCGAAGGCGCGCTCGCGCTGGCGCCGAACGACGCGCGCCTCCACTCCGAGCTCGGCATCCTCTGCGCCGATGCGGGCGACACGGAGCGCGCGATCGCTGCCTTCACGCAGGCCACCCGGCTCGACCCGCGCTACGCGCGGGCGTGGAACAACCTCGGCACGTCGCTGCGTGGAGCCGGCAGGATCGCGGACGCCGAGGCCGCCTTCGCGCGAGCGACGCAGGCCGAGCCCGGCTACGTGCTCGCGTGGGCCAACCTCGGCGTCGCGCGGCGCGACCTCGGCGCCGACGAGGGAGCGGCCGCGGCGCTGGAGCGCGCGCTGGCGCTGGATCCGCGACAGCGCCTCGCGCTCGCCGCGCTGGCGGGCCTGCGACGGGGGCAGGGGCGCATCGACGACGCGACGCAGCTCTACGAGCGCGCGCTCGCCGTCGATCCGCGCGATGCGAACGCGTGGATGCTCTACGCGGCGACGCTGGCCGAGCGCGACGATCTTTCCGGGGCGGCGCGCGCCTACGCCGAAGCGCGCTCGCGCGACCGCAAGCTGCTGCGCGCGACGATCGGCGCGCGGCTCACGCTGCCCATGGTCCCTGCCAGCGCGGCGGAGATAGCGCAGGCGCGCGCGGCCTACGCGCAGGGGCTCGCCGCGCTGGGGACCGAGCTGCCCGCGCAGGCGGCCGGGCTCGCGCCGGTGCAGGTCGTCGACGAGCTGCGCTGGACGAACTTCCTGCTCGCCTACCACGGCGAGGACGACCGCCCGCTGCAGCAGGCGTGGGGCGAGGTCGTCGGCCGCACGATCGACGCCGTGCAGCCGCAGTGGCGGGCGCCGCTGCCGCGCCGGCACCGCGGCACGCGCCGCATCCGCGTCGCATTCTGCTCGGCGTTCTTCCGCGAGGGCACCGTCGGCCGCTACTTCGAGCGCTGGATCACCGACCTGCCGCGCGAGCGCTTCGAGGTGCTCGTGTACCACCTGCAGGCGGGCCGCGACGAGGTCGCGCAGCGGCTCGCCGCGCGCGCCGACGCCTTCCGCGACTGCCCGCGCTTCCGGCCCGCGCAGGTGGCCGATGCGATCCGCGCCGACGCGCCGGACGCGCTCGTGTTTCCCGAGCTCGGCATGGACGCGACGACGTTTGCGGTCGCCGTGCTGCGGCTCGCGCCGCTGCAGTGCGCGGCGTGGGGCCATCCGGTCACGACCGGGCTTCGCACGATCGACGCGTTCTTCACCGCCGGCGCGATGGAGCCGGAGGGTGCGCAGGCGCACTACACGGAGCGCCTGGTCGCGCTGCCCGGCATCGGCACGCGCTACGCGCGGCCGGTGGTGCCGGAGGGGATCGCGCGCGAGGCGCTCGGCCTGCCGGCCGGGGTCCCCCTGTTCCTGTGGCCGCAGTCGCTGTTCAAGCTGATGCCCGACGACGACGCGCTGCTCGCGCGCGTGCTCGCGGCGATTCCCGGAGCGCGCGTGGCGATGTTCGAGGGGCGCCACCCGGCACTCACCGGGCGCTACCTCGCGCGCCTCGACGCGGCGTGCGCTGCCGCGGGGGTCGCGCGCGACGAGCGCGTGATCGTGCTGCCGCAGTGCCGCCACGACCGCTACCTCCAGCTCAACCTCGCCTGCGACGCCATGCTGGACACGCTGCGCTGGTCGGGCGGCAACACCAGCCTCGACGCCATCGCCTGCGCGTTGCCCGTCGTCACGCTGCCGGGGCGCTTCATGCGCGCGCGGCAGAGCGCGGCGATGCTGCGGCTGGCAGGCGTGCCGGAGCTCGTCGCGCGCGACGTCGACGACTACATTGCGATTGCCGCACGGCTCGCGACCGATCGCGGCTGGCGCGAGGCGCAGTCGCGCCGCCTAGCCGAAGGTGCCGCGCGAGTGTTCGACGATGCGGCGCCGGTGCCGGCGTTCGCCGACTGGCTCAGCGCGAACGCCTGAGTCCGAAGTGCAGCTCCTATTGGGACCCGTAGGAACGGCGTACGCTACTTCGTCGTCCCCGCGAAGGCGGGGACCCAGTGACTTTCCCTCGAGCGACGCTGGGTCCCCGCCTTCGCGGGGACGACGGAAGGTTACAATTCACCTGCACGAAGCCTGCTAGGGCGAATCACTTCGGAAGCGTGTGAGCGCGGAGGGTGGTCCGGTGAGTTCGCCCAGTGCGGCGGCGACCGCGTCGACCACCGGTCCCCACGCGCCGGGTGCGCTCTGGCGGAAGAGGCGCGCGGTGGGGTACCAGTCGCTGTCCTCGCGGCCGACGCGCCAGCGCCAGTCGGCGGCGTGCGGCAGCATGACGAACACCGGCCGCGCCAGCGCGCCGGCGAGGTGCGCGATGCTCGTGTCGACCGTCACGACGACGTCGAGCTCGGCGACGATGGCGGCGGTGCCGTCGAGGTCGTTGCGCGCCGGCAGTTGCTGCAGCGCCGCCGCCTCGGGCACGCCGGCGACCGCGTCTTCGCCGTCGCCCTTCTGCAACGAGCACCAGCGCACGCCCGGCACGCGCAGCAAGGGTGCGAGCGTGGCGAGCGAAACCGAGCGGCGCCGGTCGGCCGTGTTGCGCGGGTTGCCCGACCACGCAAGGCCGGCGCGCAACGCTTCGCCTCGGGATGGCAATTGCGCGCGCACCTCGGCGCGCAGGGCGGGATCGGCCGCGAGGTAGGGAACGCGCGCGGGGATCGACGCGGCGTCGAGCGCAAGCGCGCCCGGCAGAGACAGCAAGGGCAGCCACGCGTCGTACGCGGGCAGCGGCGAGCCGGCGGGCACCACTTCGTCCACACCTTCGAGCGAGCGGAACAAGCGCGCCAGCGGAGCCGGCGCCTGCAGCACGACCCGCGCGCCCCGCGCGGCGAGGAGCGTTGCCAGCCGCGCGAACTGGATCGCGTCGCCGAGGCCCTGCTCGGCGGTGAGCAGGATGCGCTTGCCCGCGGCATCGGCGCCGTCCCAGCGTTTCGCTGCCGGGGGCGGAGAGGGATCGGCGAACACCGACACCTCGTGCCGCGCTTCGTAGTGCGGCCACGCCTCGCGCAGCCGGCCCGCGGCGAGGAGCGCGAGCGAGAGGTTCCAGCGCGCCTGGGCGAAGCCGGGTTGCAGCGCCAGCGAGCGGCGAAACGCCTCGGCCGCCGCGTCGAGGTCGTTGGCGAGCTGCAGCGCGAGGCCGAGGTTGTTCCACGCGCCCGCGTTGTCCGGCGCGAGTTCGAGCGCGCGGTGGTGCGCGGCGACGGCGTCCACAGGGCGGTCGAGCGCGGCGAGCACGATGCCGAGGTTGTTGTGGAACTCGGGTTCCTGCGGCACCGCTCGCACCGCGGCCTCCAGCGAGGGAAGCGCCGCGCCCGGATCGCCGCGCTGGTACGCGATCATGCCGAGGTAGTGCAGCGCGTACGGATGCTCCGGCGCGAGAAAGAGCGCCGCGCGGTAGTCGCGCTCGGCGGCGTCGAGCTCCCCGCGCTGGTGCGCGGCCATCGCGCGCGCGACGAGCGCATCGGGGGAGGGCGGCGTCGCGCCCAGCGCGCCGTGGCACGCCTTGTAGCGGCGTCCGCTGCCGCAGGGGCAGGGATCGTTGCGCCCGATGCCGGCGCCCTGCGCGGCTGCGGCCTCCGAGCGCGCGAGCAGCGCGGCGGCGAGCGCGTTGCCGGGGTCGGCGGCGAGCATCCTGCGTGCAATCGCGATCGCGCTCGCCCAATGCCCGAGCGCGACGCAGTTGCGCGCGAGCTGCGCCATCTGCGGCGAGCGCGCGATCGCGTCCGAGAACGCCGGCGCGAGCGCCGCCAGTTCCGCAGGCGGCATCACGCGGCAGAAGTTGTAGAGCCCGTGGAAGCCGAACGGCATCGCTGCCGGTTGCGCCGCCTCGAACGCGAAGCGGTCGGCGAGCGCGGCGCCGGCAAAGCGGATGCCGTGCTCCGTCTCGAGCAGCGCGCGAAACGTCCGGCAGATGGTCAGGTCCTCGGCCTCGACGAGGTCGATGCGCGGGTCCTGCAGCGCCGCGAGCAGGCGCCGCGAGCGCAGCGAGAAGCCCCCGTTGCCGACGTCGTGGCCGTCGCCGAACCAGGACCAGCGCGCGCCGAGGTAGTCGCAGTCCAGGAAGCGGGCGTCCCACGCGTCGGGATCGACGACGTAGCCGTCCCACTGCACGAGCAGCACGTGCGAGGTCGCCACGTGCGCGGCGAGGCCCTTCAGGACGAGCCGCGAGTAGTCGTCGCGCGAGCGCAGCGGCGCGATGGGCACCACCTCGATGCCCGCGGGCACGGCCAGGCCTGCCGGCAGCGCGTCGGTGAGGAAGAGCGTGCGCGCGAAGCGGATGCGCTCGCGCGAGCGCTCGAGCGCGCGCAGCGCGAGCCCGTGGTTGGCCGTGTCGGCGCAGGCCAGCGTGACGCCCGGCAGTTCCGGCATCGCCGACTACGGCACGGCCGGGACGGGCTCGCGGCCTGCGCGCACCAGCGCCCGCACGCACGCGAACAGCCAGACGACGGCCAGCGGGGCGAGGTGCAGCGTGGCGCGGTTCACCGTGGACTGGTCCTCGACCCACTGCCCGGCGTGGGTGAAGGCGAAGCCGATGAACAGGAACAGCAACCCGCTTGCGACTGCAATCGTGAGCGGTGCGACCTCCCGGTCGAGCAGGTGCCGCCACCCGAGCACGGCGGCGGCGACGGTCGCGTACCACAGCAGGTGCCAGTTGGCGAACGAGAAGTAGGCATCGAACAGCGCGTTCCAGTGCACGACCGGTTGGAGGTAGAACTTGTAGCCGAGCAGCGTGATGCCGCTGCGCGCCCCGACGAGCAACGCGAACACCGCTGCGGCGAGCAGGCCGACGGCGATGCGCGCGCCGTGCCGGGGGATCGCGGCGGCGACGAATGCCGGCAGCAGCATCAGGACCCACGCCTTGCCGGGGTTCTTCACCAGCGCCATCGACAGGAGCAGCGCGACGGCCAGCGCCAGTTCGCCGGTTCCGCGCGTACGGACGGCGTGGAGCATCGCGATCGTGCCGAGCGCGAGGTAGCCTGCGATCGGCAGGTCGGCGTAGCCGGCCAGCGCGACGTGCACATTGACGATCGGCAGCGTGCAGGCGAGCGCCGCGGCGGCGAGCGATGCGAGCGGCGCGAAGCCGAGGAGCCGCATGCCGCCGTGCAGGCCGAAGGCAAGGGCCAACCCGGTGAGCCACCACGGCAGGTTCACCAGTGCGTCGTCCCAGCGGCCGACGACGAGCGCGCCCCACGTCTGCATCAGCGGCATCGTCGCAGGGTAGTGCGGCGCCGCGTCGAACCAGAACATGGTGCCTGCCGGAGCGGACAGGAAGTCGGTGACTCCGGCAAACGGCACCATCGTGCGCATCTCGAACCACGCGCGCGCCTTCGTCGCCCACTGCGTCCAGGCGTCCCACGGATACAGTGGGCGCCACCAGACCTCGGCGAAGAGCAGGGCGAAGCGGACGGCGAGCCACGCGACGATCAGCCGCCACGCGAGGCGCTGCCACCCCTCGAGGCCCGCGCCGCCGAGCGCGCGCGCGGCGGTGCGCAGCGTGCCGCGCAGCTGCGCGCCGCGGCCACGCCACGCGAGCCAGCCGGCGACGGCGGCGATCGCGAGCAGCGGGGCGCCGATCGAGAGGACGCCGAACGTCACTCCCGCCGCGGAGATCGCGCGCATCAGCAGCGTCGCCGCGATCATGCCGACGAACCAGCCGCAGCCGGCGACCCACGGCACCGGCAACGCCTCGCGGGGCGGCAGGAGGCGGAACAACGCGCCGATGAGCGCAACGCCCAGCACCCAGACGAGCCCGAGGCCGGCGGCTAGTGCGAGGAAGTCAATCATCGTTGTGATCGGCAGTCGAACCCGGCATCGGCGCTCGTGGGCTCCCCCTCACCCCAACCCTCTCCCCCGTGGGCGGGGGAGAGGGAGAACCGCTCCGTTGCGCACTCCCGGCGAGTTGCTGGCGCGCGCTGCCCCCTCTCCCGCGTACGGGAGAGGGTCGGGGCGTGGGGGCGCTGCCCCCTCTCCCGCGTACGGGAGAGGGTCGGGGCGAAAGGGCGCTGCTCCCTCTCCCGCGTGCGGGAGAGGGTCGGGGCGAGGGGGCGCTGCTCCCTCTCCCGCGTGCGGGAGAGGGTTGGGGTGAGGGTGCTCGCGTCATCGCTGTTCGGTCCGGTCCTGTCAGCGGATCTGGAACAGCGCCGCGCCGCGGCCGGCGAGCTTCAGCTCGGCTGATACCGGGGTCAGGTTGTTCCAGCGCAGCTTGCCCTGCGACTGATCGAACTGCACGCCCTTGCGTTGCCAGACGAGGAGCCAGTCGCCGGGCCGCAGCGACTCCGGCGCGGGCAGCGAGTTCACCCGCGGGTCGAAGAACGCGCGGTGCGGCGAGAGGTGGTAGGCCGCACGGCCGCGGAAGTAGTGCGAGTCCGCGACGACGAACACGCGCGCCGGCTCCTTCGGCATCGCCTCGCGCGCCTTGGCGACGAACGCGTAGAGCGGGCCGTCCTCGACCGCGAGGCGCTTCTCGTCGAAGCCGCGGAACGCGAGGGTGGCAGCGGTCTGCTCGACCTGCCGCGCGAGATTCCACGCCCAGCGCAGGTCGAGCAGCAGCCAAGCGGCGAGCGCGAAGGCGGCGAGCGAGCCGAGCGCTCCGAGCGGGAACCACGCCGGCCGCCAGCGGCGAAGCAAGGCGACGGCCAGGCTCGCCAGCACGGCGGCAGCGGCGAGCAGCAGCGGCAGCGGCAGGTCCTGCAGGTCCGCGCCGCCGGTGATCGTGTTGATCGACGTGCCCGTCCAGCCCTCGAACGCGAACCACTCGCGCACGCGCTCCCTGGCGATCTCGGGCGCGTCCAGCGGGCGAACGATCACGCCACGGATGCGGATCGGCTCGGAGATCGGTCCGCGGATCGCCAGCGCGAGGCCCTCGATGCGCCCGATCCACGCCGCGTGCTTGCCCACCGCCGCCGGCAGCAGGCGCCCGGTGAGCGCCGGCAGCGGCAGCGTGTTCAGCGCGTCGGGCTTGTAGTCGGAACGCCACAGCGCCGAGGCTTCGACGTCGTCGGGCACGTCGATCGCGATCCACGCGACCTGCGCGAGGTCGAGCGACGAGAACTTCGTCACCACGGACACGACGACGATGCCGGAGGGATCGTTCGGCAGCACGTGCAGCTCGTCGCCGACGATGCGTCCGGCGCCGCGCGTCACCTGCAGGTCGCGCGCCCCCCAAGCGAGCGGCTGCACGCCGGTGAACCACTTGCCGGGCACGGCGACGGCGAGATAGGCGAGCGCGCAGACGAGGAGCGACGCGACGAAGATCGCGGCGAGCCGCAGGGCCGTCGCGCGGGCTCGCGGCGCCGGCGCGGATGCGTGGCCGGGCGCCTGCGCGGGAACAGGGGCCCCGGGCTGGGGCGGCGGCGGCTCGGCCGGCGTGGCGGGCTGCGGGTTCGTTTCGGTCATGCGCGCTTCCGGCGTCGGCAGCGAACGCCCGGGGCGAATTCTAGCCTGCGCGCCGGCCGGCAGTCCCGTCAGTAGGCGTTCTCGCTGCGCAGGATGTGCAGGAGCGTGAGCCCGATGATGCGCAGGTCGAACCAGACCGACCAGTGCTCGATGTAGTAGAGGTCGTACTGCACGCGCTCGCCGAGGTCGGTGTCGCCGCGCAGGTCGTTGACCTGCGCCCAGCCGGTGATGCCCGCCTTGACCAGGTGCTTCTGCATGTAGCCGGGGATGTCGCGCTTGAAGCGGGC
>JAOUIA010000082.1 GCA_029884335.1 Betaproteobacteria bacterium | reverse complement strand
GCTTCTCGCCGGCCTTGTGCGCGCGGGCGGTGAGGCCGTTGGTCGTGTAGCTCGCCGAGATGTCGAGCAGGATAGGGTCACCGCCGGTCGGAATGCCGGCGGCGATCGGATTGGGCGTGAACACCGGCGACACCGCGCCGAACGGCGCCACGCTCGCGCCCGAGGGATCCGAGCACGCGAGCAGCATGACGAGTCCCCGGTCCGTCGCGCGCTTGAGGTACGCGGCGAGGCAGGCGATGTGGTGCGAGCGACGGATCGACACGGTGCCGCTGCCCTGCGAGGCCGCCATCGCCGCGGCAGCGTCCATCGCGCGCAACACCAGCCACGGCCCCGGCAGCCGCTGCCCGTCCCACGCCTGCGTTGCAGGGCGCGAAGTGACGACGATCTGCGCGCCGTCCTTGCGCATCGCGCCCTTGTCGAGCTCGCCGAGATAGCCGGCAAGCTGCGCCAGGCCGTGCGTCGTGTGCCCCATCAGGTCGCCGTCGACCAGGATCTCCGCGACGTCGCGCGCCATGTCGTCGCGCATGCCCGCCTTCGCCAGCAGCGCGTGCGCGAACTCGACCAACCGCCCGGCGTCGATAGTCGCGCTCATCGCCTGCCCCGGCCGTAGAGGTCGAGCCCGGCCTTCGCGCCGTGCGTGATGAGCCACGTGTCGGCGCCGTAGAGCAGCACGTTCACGCCCCACTTCGCCAGTCGCTCGATCTGCTGCGCATTCATCGCGGTGGTGCCCACCGACTTGCCCGCCGCGCGCGCGATGCCCGCGGCGCGCTCGATGAACGCGTGCACGCGGGGATCGTCGACCTGACCGGGGATGCCGAGCGCGACCGAGTAGTCGAAGATGCCGAGGTAGACGTGGTCGAGATCGGGAATGCGCACGATGTCGTCGAGCTGCGCGGCGGCCGCGGGCGACTCGACGAGGACGCCCGTGAACGGATAGCCGGGCGCGAGCTTCGGCTGCGGCGGCAGGCCGTAGCGCCCGCCCCGCGTGAACGGGTTGTAGCCGCGCGTGCCGGCCGGCGCGTAGTGCGCCATCGCCACCGCGCGCGCCGCCGCGTGCGCGTCGGGAACCTGCGGCACGACGATGCCGTCGGCGCCCAGGTCGAGCGCGCGCTGGATGAAGAACGCGTCGGGTCCCGGCGAGCGCACGATCGCCGCGGCGCCCGCGCCCTCGCAGGCGGCGATCCCGCCCTCCAGCGCGGCGAAGTCCCACGCGCCGTGCTCGCAGTCGAGGATGACGAAGTCGAAGCCGGCGGTCGCGAGCGCGCCGGCGACCTGCGCGTGCGGGATCACCGACCAGATTCCTGCGAGGGTGGCGCCGCGGGCGAGCTTGCGGCGCAGCGGATGCGTGGTGTCGGTCATGCGTGCGGCGGTCCTTTGGCCGCCTGACGGCGATTCTACGGCCGATCCGCCGCCCGCGCCTTCTGGCACGATTGCGCCTGCGATGGACACTCCGAGACCGCCGACGCCGCCCGTGCCCGTGTCGCCGCCCCCCGCGGCCGGCGCGGACACGGTGACGCTGACGGCGCGCGTGTTCGAGGCGCCGGTGCATCCGGAGGGCCCGCGCCTGCCCGCGTCGCTGCAGGTGTCCGTCGTCACTTTCCGGCCGGACCTCCACCTGCTCGACCGCTGCTTCCGCAAGCTGGCGCTGGCGATCGCGGCCGCGCGCGACGACCGCGTCGTGCGCACGGTCGCGCTCGCGCTCATCGACAACACGGGTGAGCGCGCGGTGGCGAAGGAGGCGATCGGCGTCGCGCAGCGCCGCTTCGGCGAGGCGAACGTGCAGCTCACGTACCTGCACGGCCACGCCAACATCGGCTACGGGGCCGCGCACAACCTCGTCCTGCACGGCAGCGGCGCCGACTACCACCTCGTGCTCAACCCGGACGTGGAGCTGGCGCCCGATGCGCTGGCCGTGGCCGTGCGCTGGCTCGCCGAGCACCCCGAGGTCGGCGCCGTCGCGCCCGAGGTCTACGACGGCGACGGCGAGCGGCAGGAGTACCTGTGCAAGCGCTACCCGACGGTCGCCGACCTCCTGCTGCGCGGCTTCGCGCCGGGGCCGCTGCGGCGGCTGTTCGGGCGCCGCCTCGACCGCTACGAGATGCGCGACATCATCGACGCCGACCCCGAGCGCGTGGTGCTGGACATCCCCGCGATGTCCGGCGCCTGCCTGCTGGTGCGGCGCTCGGCGATCGACGCCACCGGCGGCTTCGACCCGAAGTTCTTCCTCTACTTCGAGGACTTCGACTGGACCGTGCGGCTGAACCGCATCACGCGCACCGCGTACCTGCCGGCGATGCACGTGCGCCACCACGGCGGCGGCGCGGCGCGCAAGGGACCGCGGCACATCGCGTGGTTCGTCCGCAGCGGCTGCCGCTTCTACAACAAGCACGGGTGGAAGTGGTGGTAGGGTCGACGCGAGCCGCGCAAGTCCCGAGGGGCAGACCCGGGTCATGAGCGGAGGGCTCGTCGTCGTCACGGGCGCGACCGGCTTCGTCGGCGCCGCGCTGTGCGAGCGCCTGCGCGAGCTGCGCCGCCCGCTGCTCGGCGCCGTGCGCGCCGCGCAGCCGGGCCTGCCCTCCGACATGCAGCCGGTGGGCGATCTCGCGCTGGCGAGCGACGACGAGCTCGACGAGCTGTGCGCAGGCGCGGAGGCGATCGTCCACCTCGCCGGGCGCGCGCACGTGATGCGCGAGCGCGCATCCGACCCCGAGCGCGCGTACCGGCTCGCCAACGTCGAGGCGACCGCCCGACTTGCGCGCGCCGCGGTGCGTTGCGAAGTGCGGCGCTTCGTGCTTGCGTCCACCGTCAAGGTGAACGGCGAGACGAGCCCCCCGGGCAGGCCTTTGCGCCCGGACGATCCTCCGCGCCCGGCCGACGCGTACGCGCGCAGCAAGCTCGACGCGGAGCGCGCGCTGTTCGAGGCGGCGGTGGGCTCGGCGACGGTCCCCGTCGTGCTCCGCCTGCCGCTGGTGTACGGGCGTCACGCGAAGGGCAACTTCCCGCGGCTGGTGCGGGCGATCGCGCGGCGGCGCACGCTGCCGCTCGCGTCGATCGCCAACCGCCGCAGCCTGCTCTACGTCGGCAATCTCGTCGACGCGATCGTGGCGCTGCTCGACGTGCCGCAGGCGCCGCCCGGCGTGCACTTCGTCGCCGACGCCGAGGCGGTGTCGACCCCCGACCTCGTGCGCGCGATCGCCGTTGCGTTGCGCGTGCCCCCGCGCCTGGTCGCGATGCCCGTGCCTCTGCTGCGCGTTGCCGGGCGGCTGACCGGCCGCAGCTCGGCGATCGAGCGTCTCGCCGGGTCGCTCGAGGTCGACACGTCGTCGTTTCGCGAGGCGACCGGATGGGCGCCGCGCTTCTCGCTCGATGCCGCGCTCGCCGACGCGGCGAGGCGGCGCTACCCGCCGCGCAGGCGCGCTCCGCAGGGGGCGCCGCTATAATCGGCTCCCCTCCACCAGGATCCGCCCCCGATGACTTCCCGCCCCAGCGGCCGCCGTCCCGACGAGCTGCGACCCGTGCGCATCGCGCGCAACTTCACGCGCCACGCCGAGGGGTCGGTGCTGATCGCCTGCGGCGACACGCAGGTGCTTTGCACAGCCAGCGTCGAGGAGGGCGTTCCCCCGTTCCTCAAGGGCCGCGGCGGCGGCTGGCTCACCGCCGAGTACGGCATGCTGCCGCGCTCGACGAACACGCGCACGCGCCGCGAGGCGGCCGAGGGCAAGCAGTCCGGGCGCACGCAGGAGATCCAGCGCCTCATCGGGCGCAGCCTGCGCGCGGTGACCGATCTCGCGTTGCTCGGCGAGCGCACGATCCGCATCGACTGCGACGTGCTGCAGGCCGACGGCGGCACGCGCTGCGCGGCGATCACCGGCGCTTTCGTCGCGCTTTCCGACGCGCTGCGCTGGTGCCGCGAGCGTGGGCTGGTCGCCGGCGACCCGCTCAGGGACTTCGTCGCGGCGGTGTCGGTCGGCATCGTCGACGCCGAGGCGGTGCTCGACCTCGACTACGCCGAGGACGTGCGCTGCGAGACGGACATGAACGTCGTGATGACCGGGCAGGGCGGCTTCGTCGAGGTGCAGGGCACCGCCGAGGGCGCGCCGTTCACCCGTCGCCAGTTCGAGGACCTCGTCGCGCTTGCCGAGGGCGGCATCGCGCACCTCGTCGCCGAGCAGGAGCAGGCGCTGGGGCTGCTCGGAAAGTAGGGTCAGACCCGCATTTTCGGAAAGCCGGGAAAGCGCCGAAAGTAGGGTCAGACTCGACTCTTCGAAGTAGGGTCAGACTCGACTTTTCGCCCGTCACCTCGCGCCCATGGCGGCAATTCGCAACCGGAAAGTCGAGTCTGACCCCAATTTCGGGGCGGGCGAAAACTCGAGTCTGACCCTCGTTTCCGGGCGGCTGGTGCTGGCGTCGAACAACGAGGGCAAGCTGCGCGAGTTCCGCCGGCTGCTGGCGCCGCTGGGCTTCGACGTGGTCGCGCAGGCGGAACTCGGCATCCCGGAGGCCGAAGAGCCGCACGCGACGTTCGTCGAGAACGCGCTTGCCAAGGCGCGCCACGCGAGCGCGCACGCCGGGCTCCCCGCGCTCGCCGACGACTCCGGCGTGTGCGTGGCCGCGCTCGGCGGCGCGCCGGGGGTCGCCAGCGCGCGCTACGCCGGCGAGCCGAAGTCCGACGCGCGCAACAACGCAAAGCTCGTCGCCGCGCTGCAGGGCGTGGCCGACCGCCGCGCCCACTACGCGTGCGTGCTGGTGCTCGTCCGCCACGCCGCGGATCCCGAGCCGATCATCGCCGAGGGGCAGTGGCACGGCCGCATCGTCGACGCGCCGCGCGGCAGCGGCGGCTTCGGCTACGACCCGCACTTCGAGGACCTGGCGACCGGCCTTTGCGCTGCCGAGCTGCCGCTCGAGCGCAAGAACGAGCTGTCGCACCGCGGCAAGGCGATGCGCGCGCTGATCGCGCGGCTGCAGGAGCGATGAGCGCCCCGCGCTTCGACGCGCTGCCGCCGCTCACGGTGTACGTGCACCTGCCGTGGTGCGTGCGCAAGTGCCCGTACTGCGACTTCAACTCGCACGAGGCGCGCGGTGAGGTGCCGCAGGAGGCCTACGTCGACGCGCTGCTCGCCGACCTCGAGCAGTCGCTGCCCGCGGTGTGGGGCCGCAGGGTGCACGCCGCGTTCATCGGCGGCGGCACGCCGAGCCTGTTCGCGCCCGCGTCGATCGACCGGCTGCTCGCGGGCCTGCGCGCGCGCCTGCCGTTCGTGGCCGGCGCCGAGGTCACGATGGAGGCGAACCCGGGAACGTTCGAGCAGGAGCGCTTCGCCGGCTTCCGCGCCGCGGGCGTGAACCGGCTGTCGCTCGGCGTGCAGAGCTTCGACGACGCGAAGCTCGCGGCGCTCGGACGCATCCACGGCGCCGACGACGCGCGGCGCGCGGCCGAGGCGGCGATGAAGCTCTTCGACAGCGTGAACCTCGACCTCATGTTCGCGCTGCCCGGCCAGACGCTGCAAGAGTGCGAGCGCGACGTCGACGAGGCTCTCGCGCTCGGCGCGCCGCACCTGTCGTTCTACCAGCTCACGCTCGAGCCGAACACGCTGTTTCACGCACAGCCGCCCGCGGGCCTTCCCGACGCGGACGCGGCCGCGGACATGCAGGATCTCGTCGCCGCGCGGCTCGCCGCCGCGGGCCGGGCGCGCTACGAGGTATCGGCCTACGCGAAGCCCGGCGAGCAGTGCGCGCACAATCTCAACTACTGGCGCTTCGGCGACTACGTGGGGCTCGGCGCCGGCGCGCACGGCAAGGTGTCGCAGGCGGGCAGCATCGTGCGCGAGGTGCGCTGGAAGCACCCGCGCGACTACGTGGAAAAGGTTGCCGCCGGGCAGCCCGCGATGGAGCGGCGCGAAGTGACGCGCGACGAGGTCGGGTTCGAGTTCATGCTGAACGCGCTGCGGCTGACCGCGGGGGTGCCCGCCGCGCTGTTCGCCGAGCGCACCGGCTTCCCGCTTGCCGGCGTCGCGGGGCCGCTGGCCGAGGGCGCGCGGCGCGGGCTGATCGTCGACGACCCGACGCGCATCGCCGCGACGGATCTCGGCCTGCGCTTCCTCAACGCGACGCTGGAGCTCTTCCTGCCCGACGCCGGAGGCGGCGCCAGGGCGCGCTCCGTCCCGCTGGAGCAGGCGGCGCGATGAAGGCGCTCCATGCCCTCTCGCTCGTCGACGCCGCAGGGCGCCTTGCGCGCGGCGAGCTCGCCGCCGCGGACTACGCCGGAGCGCTGCTCGCGCGCGTGGCGGCCACCGACGCTGCGATCGGCGCGTGGGCGTGCCTCGACGTCGGGCACGTGAAGCGCGCCGCGGGTGCGCTCGGCGCACGCGACGCGGGCGGGCGCGGGCCGCTGCACGGCATCCCCGTCGGGGTCAAGGACATCGTCGACACGTTCGCGCTGCCGACGCGGATGGGGTCGCCGGCGTTCGACGATTACGAAGCCGATGCCGATGCGGAGTGCGTCGCGCGCCTGTGCTCGGCGGGCGGGTACGTGTTCGGCAAGACCGTCACCACCGAACTCGCGTTCATGCACCCCGGCAAGACGCGCAACCCGTGGAACGAGCGGCACACGCCCGGCGGCTCGTCGCAGGGATCGGCCGCGGCGGTCGCCGCGAGCCAGGTGCCCGGGGCGCTGGGCACGCAGACGAACGGTTCGATCATCCGGCCGGCGGCCTACTGCGGCGTGGTCGGCTTCAAGCCGACGCTCGGCGCGATCCCGTTCCGCGGTACCAGCCTGTTCAGCGAGACGCTCGACACGCTCGGCACGTTCACGCGCAGCGTGGCCGACGCGGCGTTCCTCGCGGCGCCGCTGGCCGATGGCGCAATTCCATCGACGCCGCCGGCGTTGCCGCGCGCGCCTCGCATCGCCTGCCTGTCCGCGTTCCCGTGGGTTGCCGTGGAGCGTTCGATGTCCGCCGCGCTCGACGCTGCGGTCGCGAGGCTGGCCGAATCGGGCGCCGAAGTCGTCGCGGTCGCGTTGCCCGACGCGTTGGAGCAGACGGTCAAGGTGCAGCGGGCGATCATGCTGGGCGAGGCTGCGCGCAACCTCGCCGCGCTTCGCGCGCGCGCCGACTCGCTGTTGTCGCCGACGCTGCGCGACGCCCTGGACGAAGGCGCGCGCGTCGACGCCGGCGCGCTCGCGCACGCGCTCGCTTCGCGGCGGGCGATGATCGCGGTCGCGCTGGACTGGCTCGCGAACTTCGATGCGCTGCTCGTTCCCTCGGCCCCGGCCGGCGCGCCGGAGGGCTTGCAGAAGACCGGCGACCCGTCGTGCTGCACGCTCGCCTCGCTGCTCGGGGCGCCGGCGATCACGCTCCCGGTCGGGCGCGACGGGAGCGGGTTGCCGCTGGGCGCGCAGCTCGTCGCCGCGCCGGGCGCCGACGCTCAGTTGCTCGCGGTCGCCGCGTGGTGCGAGGCGCGGCTGCCCTTTGACGGCATCGAATAGCCGATCGACGCGGACGGCGCGCGCAGGCGCGGCGAATGCACGAATGCGGTTCCGGGGCCGCGCCCGGAACGCCTTCAGGGCGCGGCAGGCCTCGTCGCGCCCCGCCACGGCTGCACTTCCGGGCTGCCGAAGGCCGGCGGCGGCAGGGGGCGTGCGAGCCTGATGCGGTTCTGCTCCGGATTCGCCGTGCGCTGCGGCAGGCTCTCGAGGTAGCGGACCACGACCTCGACGCCGTCCAGCGGCCGCCCGTTCGCGTCCTGCAGCACCTCGATCTCGCGGGCCTCCACGACGTTGATCAGGTTGGGGTCGGCCCGATAGAAGTACGACGCGTAGGTGTAGTCGGCTTCCGGGTCGAGCGGCTTGTAGGCGCCCGACGCGCGGTCGAGGACGCGGATGTCGGAGGTCCTCTTGCCGCTGTCCCCGTACGGGTCCAGCGTCAGCGTGAGGCCGCTGAAGTTGAAGAGCCAGCCGCCGGTCCACCGCGCGACGTCGGGGTTGAGCGAGCCGTCCGCCGACGCCTCGATCTGGTTGCGCAACTGCCTGCCCTTGACCTTGCCCTTGGCGATCATCGGCCCGATCGGAATGAAGTGGTACAGGTCCTCCATGCGGATCGGGCCGGGCGCGACGTGCGTGCCGTAGCGGAAGCCGCGGATCGCGCCGACGTCGGCGTTCGCCTGGGCGCGGAAGGCGTCGGTGAGGAAGTCGTGCGCGGTGCCCTCGATGACCGCAGGCATCGGCTCGCCCGAGAAGTTCGAGCGGTGCAGCGCGACTTGCGTGTGGCCGACCACGGCGTCGATGGGACGGGCGAGCGCGGTCCCATTGAAGGGATTCACGTGCGGCTTGAACTGCGGGCCGGACACGAAGCTCGCGCGCTCCCGGGCGACCAGCGCGGCGATGCGCGCGCTCTCCGGGATGCTGTCGTCGATCCTGTGCGACTTCCAGCTCCAGCGCTCGATCTTCCCCGCCTTCACTGCGAGCACGAGCTCGCCCACGACGGTGCCGTCCTGGCCTTCCTCCACGATCAGCGTCCCGGTCTTCGCCACCACCGGCTCGCGCGTGACTTCGTGCATGTCCGACGAGAGGACGACGTCGATGCCGGGAATCTTCTCGGCCAGGCGCAGGTTGTTGGCCACGCCCATCTCCGACAGCATCACCAGCACGTCGACCTTCTCGACGGTGCGCAGCTGCGCGACCTGGCGGGACACCTCGGCGTCGAGCTCGTCGGGGGTGTTGCGGAGGAAGCGGAAGCCGCGCGTCACCGCGCGCCCCACCACCTGGGGCCCGCGGTCGGTCGTCAGGCCGAGGAAGCCGATGCGCACGCCGCCGACGGTCTTGACGACGTAAGGGGGAAGCACGCGCTGGCCGCTGCGGGCGGCGTAGGGCTCGCCGTCGTAGTACACGTTCGCCGCGACCGTGTTCCACGGCGCCATCGGGCGCTCGCCGGCGAAGAGCTCGAGGAAGCGCTGCGTGCCGTAGACGAACTCCCAGTTGCCCGGCGTGTAGACGTCGATGGCGAAGGCGTTCAACACGTTGACCAGCGCCTCGCCGCGCGTGTAGAGCGCCTCGGCGGAGCCCTGGATCGTGTCGCCGGTGTTGGCCAGCACGTGATGCGGATGCCTGGCGCGCAGCTCCTCGATCTTGGTGTACATGCGCGCCAGGCCGCCCTCCATCCGGCCGGCGGAGTCGGAACGCAGGTTCGGCCTGGCCACCATGTGGCCGTGGATGTCGCCAATGTGGATCAGCGCGACCTGCGTCTCTTCGCGGCCGGCGATGCTCGCGCAGCCGGCCAGCAGCATCAGCATGATGACGATCATCCGGCGCATGCCATCCCCCCCCCCAGTCGGATTGCCGCGGTCGCGGCGGGGCCGATGGCCACCTGCGGCGGCGACGTGCCTTGCTGCGATAGTATTCGTTCGTCGCCGCCATGGCGAGATGCTCCGCGTGCCGATGCCGACGCAGCCCTGCCCCGCCGAAACCGGGAGACGCCGCCAGCGCGAGCTGGCGCCGGGCTCGCGCCTGTCGGCCGGGCGGACCGCGCTCTCCGTGCGATGAAGCGCGCGAAGCAGCGTCCTGCGGCGCTGTCCAGGCCGCCGCGCCAGCGCAACCCGGTGGCGCGCTCGCCCCTCCTGGGCAAGGGCGGCCCGCACGAGCGCACGGCCTCGGCGAAGCGGCAGCAGGCGATCCGCGAACTCAGGCGCGCGATCGATGAGTTCGAGAAGGAGTGAGCGGGCCGGGGAGGCTCCGCGGCCCGCCGACGAGGCCGATGCGGGGCCCCGCACGCTCTCGCGCCGCGACCTCGAGGGCGGGCGCATGCGCGAGATCTACGTCGCCGCGGTCGACCCAAAGCGCGCGCTGACCGACGAGCAGCTGTCGGCGTCGCTCAACGCCACGCTGGCAGCCAGGCCGAAGGGCGCCGGCTGGTGGGTGTTCGCGTACGGCTCGCTGCTGTGGAATCCGATCTTCCCGGTCGCCGAGTCGCGTCCTGCGCTGCTGCACGGCCTGCATCGTCGCTTCTGCCTGTGGTCGCTCGCCTCGCGCGGCTCGCCAAAGGCGCCGGGGCTGGTGCTGGGGCTGATGCCGGGCGGCGCGTGCCGCGGCGTGGCGTACCGCCTGCCCTCGTCGCTGGCCATCGACGAGCTGCACCTGCTGTGGCGGCGCGAGATGGTCGTCGGCAGCTACGAGCCGCGCTGGGTGACGCTCGACGGCGGCACGCGGCGGCTCGCGGGCCTCGCGTTCGTCGTCAGGCGCGACCATCCGCAGTTCGCGGGCGCGCTGTCGCTCGAGCGGCAGGCCGAAGTCATCGCGAGCGCTTGCGGACACCTCGGCAGCTCGCGCGACTACCTCGAGCGCACCCGCATCGCGCTCGCCTCGCACGGCATCGTCGATCCGTACCTCGAGCGCGTCACCGACGCCGTGCGCGCCCGCGGCCCCGGAAAGTAGGGTCAGACTCGACTTTCCGCCGCAGCGATAAGTAGGGTCAGACTCGACTCTCCGCCGCAGTGCCCTGGCCCGAAAAGTCGAGTCTGACCCTACTTTTCCGTGCCCGAAAAGTCGAGTCTGACCCTACTTTTCTGCTGGCCCCCGAGCCACAGCGCCACCGCGAGCCACGCGCCGGCGATCGGCACCGCGAGCCAGCTCATCGCC
Source organism: Betaproteobacteria bacterium (assembly GCA_029884335.1). Classification (GTDB taxonomy): domain Bacteria; phylum Pseudomonadota; class Gammaproteobacteria; order Burkholderiales; family Casimicrobiaceae; genus VBCG01. The sequence goes on along the minus strand of JAOUIA010000082.1, from coordinate 2,675 downwards.
ACCAGCGACAGCCCGGCAGCCTTCAGGCCGGCGAAGATCCACGACGACGAGACGTCGCCGAAGCGGTGCACGAGCGTGTCGATGACGTTCTTCGCCTTGTACTTCTGCTCGACGGGCAGCACGTTGAACAGCGTCTCGCGCGCGGGCTTGGACACCGCGTACTCGCCCGCACGACGCAGGATGCCGAACGCGACCAGCGCGACGAGGCCGGGGGCGAGCGCGAGCGCCGCGAAGCCGAGGATGGACACCGCCGGCATCGCCACGAGCATGAACGTCGTGCCGAGCCTGCGGATCAGCGCGCCGAACGCGAACACCTGCACCGCGAGGGTCAGCAGGTTCACGGCCATGTCGACGAGCGCCAGCAGCCGGGTGCGTTCCGCGCTGTCGGGAATCGCCGCGGGCACGAGCTCGGTCTGCTGGAAGTAGAGGAACGTCGACAGCAGCGAGTAGGCGAACAGGAACGCGCAGATGCCGAGGAGGTACGGCGTGCGCACGACGTCGGTGAGCCCCGCCCAGATGCTGCCGCCGATCGGAGCCTCCGCGGCCGTGCCGACGGCTCCCGAGCGATCCGCCCACGCGCGCAAACGGAGGATGGCCACGATCGCCACGCCGAGGAAAGCGGCGGACACGAGCAGCATCCCCTTCGCGCCGACGAGCGTCACGAACAGCGCGGTCAGCGCGGGACCGGTCAGCGCGCCGGCCGTGCCGCCGGCGGCGATGAAGCCGTAGAGGCGCTTCGCCTGCGCGGTGTCGTACAGGTCGGCCATGAAGCTCCAGAACACCGAGATCGCGAACAGGTTGAACACCGACACCCAGACGAAGAACACGCGCGCGACCAGGCCCGCCTGCGTGCCGCCGGGGTCGAACGCGGCGTGGAAAGCGAACAGGTTGGCGGCGAAGAACGCGTACAGCCACGGCAGCAGGCGGCGGCGGGGAAACGTGCGCGTCAGCCAGCCGAACGCCGGCGCGACGACGAGCATCGCCACGAACACGCCGGTGAAGAGCTCGTGCAGCTGCGCCTGGCCGACCTGCATCGCCATCTCGTCGCGGATCGGCCTCATCACGTAGTAGCCGGCGAGCAGCGCGTAGAAATAGGCGAACGACCACAGCGAGGCGGCCAGCTCGCCGTCCGACGCGCCGGTCAGGCGCGCGAGCAGCGCGCGCATCAGAGCGCGATGTGGCGGCCGCCGTCGACGGCGAGGACGACGCCGGTGACGTAGGGCGCGTCGGCGAGCAGGAAGTGCACTGCGCGCGCGATGTCGTCGGGCGTGCCCTCGCGGCGCAGCGGCGTGTGCGAGACGATGCGTTGGCGCGCCAGCTCGTCGAACTGGCCGTCCTCGGGCCACAGGATCGGGCCGGGCGCGACGGCATTCACGCGCACGTCGGGCGCGAGCTCGCGAGCGAGCGAGCGCGTGAGGCCGGACAATCCGGCCTTCGCCGCCGTGTAGGCGACGTACTGCTTGAGCGGCAACTCGGCGTGGATGTCCGTGATGTTCACGATCGCGCCCTTCGCCTGCCTGAGCGCGGGCGCGGCGGCCTGCGCGAGGAACAGAGGCGCGCGCAGGTTGGTGCCGACGAGGTCCTCCCACGCCTGCGGCGTGATCTCGCCCACCGGGGTCGCGAAGAACGACGACGCGTTGTTGACCAGGGCGTCGAGCCGGCCGAACGTGGCGAGCGTCTGCTCGACCAGCGAGGGCAGCTTGGCGACGTCGAGAAGGTCGGCCTGGATCAGCGCGACGGAGTTTCCGCGGACGTGGTTGAGCTCGGCCTGCAGCAGCCGCGCCTCGCCCGCCGACTTCCTGTAGTGCAGCATCAGGCTCGCGCCGGCAGCGTGCAGCCGGCGGCAGATCGCGGCGCCGACGCGCTTCGCACCGCCGGTGATCAGCACGACCTTTTCGTGCACGCGCGAGCCCCCGAACGCTAGACTTCGCGGGAATCTAGCACAACGCCCGCGCGCCGTTGTCGCTCGCCCCGCCCGCCGATGCCGCCTGCCGCCGCCCCTCTGCCGCCACCCGACCCCGCTGCCGCCGCGCACGGCGCCAGGGTGGCGGGCGCGCTGCGCGAGCGCATCGATGGGAGCGGGGGCTGGATTCCGTTCGACGAGTACATGCGCTTCGTGCTCTACGAGCCGGCGCTCGGCTACTACGCAGCGGGAGCGAGCAAGCTCGGCGCCTCCGGCGACTTCGTCACCGCGCCCGAGATGACGCCGCTCTACGCGCAGGCGCTCGCCGTCCAGGTCGCCGCGCTCCTGCGCGCCGGCGGCCGCGAAGTCCTCGAGCTGGGCGCCGGCAGCGGTCGCCTCGCCGCGGACCTGCTCGCGGCGCTCGATGCGCTGGGGGCATTGCCGGCGCGCTACGCGATACTGGAGGTCTCTGCGGACCTGCGCGAGCGGCAACGTGCGAAGCTCGCCGCGATCGCGCCGCAACTGGCGGCGCGGGTTGCGTGGCTCGACGCGCTGCCCGAGCGCGTCGACGGCGTGGTGCTGATGAACGAGGTGCTCGACGCGATTCCCTGCTCGCTCGTGGCGCGCGTCGACGGCGAGTGGCGCCAGCGCGGCGTGCGCTGCGACGGCGAGCGCATCGCGTTCGCCGACCGGCCGCTCGCGGCCGGTGCGTTGCGCGACCTGGCGGGGGAGCGCTTCCCGCGCGAAGGCGACTACGTGAGCGAACTCAACC